>CAXTRZ010000464.1:0-1821 GCA_964246715.1 uncultured Acidobacteriaceae bacterium
CTCGTACGAGTCCAGCGTGCAGTGCTCATACCGCTTGGGAATCTTGCTCCGCGCGATCATCCGCGCCGTCCGCCGCTCCGCCCGGCAGACGCACTCGCGCACAAACCGCTCGCCATCGGGGCGCTCCACCATGCGCATCCCGGCGCCCTCGCAGATCGGACAGACCTCTTCCATCCCTTCAGTATCGCAGGCCCTGAACGCGAAGAGGCTCCCTGAATCCAATCCACCACCTCCGAATCCAATAGACCGGTTGTGAGAAACCGGGGTACACTGAGGAAAGCGCGTCTGAAGCAGATGCAGCAGACTTCAGTGCGCTCACAGGACGAGCCGGTAGAGCGACAGGCCCATCGATGTGAACGTGAACTCACCGTTTGCAAGCGATCCGCGAGCCGGCCAGGTCCATAAAGGAAATGCAATGCCGAAACAGGGAATTCACCCGTCGTATAACAAGACTCTCGTCAAGTGCGCCTGCGGAACCAACTTTGAGACGCAGTCCACCCATAAGGGCGACATCGTCGTCGAAATCTGCGCCGCCTGCCACCCCTTCTTCACCGGCAAGCAGAAGCTGATTGACACCGCCGGCCGTGTCGACCGCTTCCGCCGCAAGTTCGCCCAGTCGGACGCCTCCAAGGCGGCCGCCTCCAAAAACTAACTCAACACAAGGCAAGCCAAAGGCCTCCGCCAACCTGCGGAGGCCTTCTTCGCTTAACCTGGTTACAAGCGTTATGCAGAAGCACTGGGACAACCCGCACACCCATACCATGCCCGAGCACACCCGCGTGCCCGCCTCGCTCACCATCGGCAACGTCCCCATCGCTCCCGCCACCGTGCTCGCTCCCATGGCCGGCGTCACCGACACCGTCTTCCGCCGCTTCATCAAGAACGCCAGCAAGTTCACCCCAGAATCCGCCGAAGCCGACCAGGACGTGGACGCCCTCACCTCCAACGCCCAATCCGGCTGCGGTCTCATCATGACCGAGTTCACCTCCGCCGACGGCCTCTTCCGCATGCGCGAGTCCAAGCGCAAGCGCTACCTGACCTACTACGACGACGAGCACCCCATCTCCGCGCAGCTCTTCGGGTCTAATCCTGAAACGCTCGCGGAATCCGCCCAGATCTGCGCCGACGCCGGCTTCGACATCGTCGATCTCAACCTCGGCTGCCCCGCCAAGCGCGTTGTCGCCTGCAACGGCGGCTCCGGTCTGCTGCGCGACCTGCCCCGTATCGAGCAGATCTTCCGCGCCGTCCGCGCCTCCATCCAAATTCCCTTCACCGTCAAGTTCCGCATGGGCTGGAACGACAAAAACATCGTCTGCGTCGAGCTAGCCCGCCTCGCCGAGAACTGCGGCCTCAACGCCGTCGCCCTACACGCCCGCACCCGCGAGGACGGCTACTCCGGTCAGGCCCGCTGGGAGTACATCGCCGCCGTCAAGGACGCCGTCCGCATCCCCGTCATCGGTAACGGCGACATCCTCACCCCGGAGGACGCTGTCGCCATGACCCACGCCACCGGCTGCGACGCCGTTATGATCGGCCGCGCCGCCCCCGCCAACCCATGGATCTTCCGCCAGATCGCCCAGTACACCGCCACCGGCGCTTATGACCGCCCCACCGACCAGGACCGCTACCGCATGATCCGCGCCTACTTCGAGATGCTTCTACATGAACTCGAAGAGCATCCAGTCGTCATTGGCATTCCCGGAGTCGAACTCACCGACGAGCAAACCCGCCTCCGCCGCAACCGCGAGTCCGCCCTCCGCGAGACCATCGGCAAGATGAAGCAGTTTGCCAGCTGGTTCACCCACGGCATCCCCGGCGGAG
>CAXTRZ010000464.1:1831-2339 GCA_964246715.1 uncultured Acidobacteriaceae bacterium
AGCAGATCTTCGAGTCTAAGAACGGCGACGCCGTCCTCGACGCCATCGAGCGCTTCTTCGCCGCCCGCCAGTCCCTCCCCGAGCACGGCCGCGAACCCGAACTCGTCGCCAGCAGCTACCCCTTCCGCGCCTAGCACTTCGTGCCGTTCTTGGCTTCGCGTCGCTCCTCCCGCTGGTCGGCATACACGTTAAGGGCGACCAACGGGAGCACCATGCGAAGCCCAGAACAGCACGAAGTGCCGAAGTGACCGCCGCCCGCGTAGGGCGCCCGTCCGGCAGGACACGCCTCTCTAATTAATCCGAAACCGCTCCCGCATCAGCCGCTGAAACCGTGGCCGCCAGATAATCTCATACGCCAGTTCCTTATCGGGAAACATCGCCAGCGCCGCCTTCTTGCTATCCGCAATCATCTGCGACGCCTCCTCGATCGTCAGCGACCCATCCTGCGCAATCACCTGCATCACCATGTTCATCATCATCTGCATGCGCCGGATCAGCTTGTTCTCCT
>CAXTRZ010000465.1:0-2319 GCA_964246715.1 uncultured Acidobacteriaceae bacterium
CTCGTAACCTTGTGGCGACCGGAGTTGTTCACAGAGGTTGCTGGAGGATCGCACTTACAAGAGTCCGTTGAAATCATGCCGATCTTTCGCATCTTCGAATTCCTTGCAGGTATCGCTCTGTGCGCAGTTCAGCAGTCCCTCATCTGCCGGCTCAAACCTTCAGCGGTTAAACGCTTCGGGTACACCGCACTCCTGGCTTCCGTGCTTCTTTTCATCTTCGTCATCCAGTTTGCAAATCACGTTCCGCTTCTCGTCATGAGCGACGGCTTCCTGCTTCCGGTTTATGGCTTGGCCATTTTAGGTCTGGTCAATCTAAGGGGGTGGCTGCAAACCCTGCTCTCTCATAAGATCCTTGTCACGCTCGGCGAATCTAGTTATGCCGTTTATCTTTTGCATGCCCCGCTTTTCTCTTACTTTGTACACTTTCATGTCATGTCAACTGCAGCCTCATGGGCGTTGTATCTTGCGACTGTCCTGAGTCTCAGCGTAGCGAGTTTCTTCTTACTTGAACGCCCTGCCCGTAAAGCGATCCTCGCTTTTGCCGCGGTTCGCCCCCCAATCACCCTGAACCAAGAGATGGTTAGTCTTGGCTAATGTGTTCTACCCCCTCTACCTTTTCCACTTGCGAGATGCCGTTGAAATCCTCTCTTCTTCACCCCATTGTCGAGCAGGATCTGGTCGACATCACTGCGGCGTCGCTGAACTGGGATGCCTTTGCTGGAGCCACCGTGCTCGTGACGGGTGCGGCAGGTTTTCTGCCTGCCTACATGGTTGAGACGCTGCTCTACTTGAATCGTTCACGGCTAAGCGAGCCTGTGAAGGTGGTCGCGCTGGTGCGCAATGCCGAGCGTGCGAAAGAACGCTTCGCGGCGCATCTAGGCGAGCCTCATTTTGAATTGCTGGTGCAGGATGTCTCCGCGCCAAGCACCACATCGCAAACCTTCGACTTCATCCTTCATGCAGCAAGTCAGGCCAGTCCCATCTACTACCGCACCGATCCCGTCGGAACACTTTCGGCCAACACGCTAGGAACCTATCACCTGCTTGAACTGGCTCGCGTGCATCCCGTGCGGGGCTTTCTATTCTTCAGCAGCGGCGAGGTGTACGGCATTGTGCCGCCGGGTAGCGGAGACATCGCGGAAGAGATAGGCGGGTGGCTTGATCCAACCGACGTGCGCTCCTGTTACGGAGAAAGCAAACGCATGGGGGAGACCATGTGCGCCGCGTATGCGCAGCAGTTCGCGGTGCCCGCAAGCATTGCACGGCCCTTTCACACGTATGGACCGGGGATGCGGCTAGACGATGGCCGCGTCTTTGCCGACTTCGTCCGCGACATCCTGCGTGGCGGCCCGATCGTGCTTAACAGCGATGGCAGCGCACGCCGCAGCTTCTGTTATCTTGCCGACGCGACGCTTGGGTTCTTCACGGTGCTGTTGAAAGGCATGCCGGGTCAGGCTTATAACGTCGCCAACCCGGGCGGCGAGTGCAGCATCGCGGAATTGGCGGACCGGCTCGCGGCTGTCTACGCCAGCCAAGGAATGAAGGTGGACCGGCGGGCCAGAACCGATGCGAGCTACATGCCGAGCCCGATCCTTTCAACCAAGCCGGACATCGCCAAGGCAAATGCATTGGGGTGGCGACCACGTTACGGCGTTGAAGAGGGCTTCCAGCGAACCGTGGAGAGCTATCGATGAGCAAGCTGATCAGCATCGTGACCGCGTGCTTCAATGAAGAGGAGAACGTGCAGGCCGTGTACGAGCGTGTGCGGGAGGTCTTGGCGCTCGAACCACACTACCGCTACGAACATCTTTTCATCGACAACGCCTCCCGCGACTCGACGGTAGCAATCCTCAAGCGCATCGCGGCAACCGATCCTAACGTTAAGATCATTGTGAACGCACGGAACTTCGGCACCATCCGATCTCCAACGCACGGGCTCTTCCAGGCGCAGGGAGACGCCGTCATCAGCTTGGTGGCGGACCTGCAGGATCCGCCGGAGATGATTCCGCAGCTTCTGCGGGAGTGGGAGAAGGGCTTCTCCATGGTGTTGTGTATCAAGCGCACCAGCAAGGAGAATGGGCTGATGTTCTGGCTGCGAACGCGCTACTACAAGCTAGCGGAGCGGCTCTCTTCCATCGAGACGATCCAGAACTTCACCGGCTTTGGACTCTTCGACCGGCGTGTGATGGACATTGCAAAGTCATTTGGTGACCCCTACCCGTTCTTTCGCGGGATGCTGGCGGAGATCGGGCTTCCCTCCACCAGAATCTATTACGACCAGCCGGTCCGGTGGCGAGGCATCACCAAGCACAACTGGTA
>CAXTRZ010000466.1:0-2319 GCA_964246715.1 uncultured Acidobacteriaceae bacterium
CTCTCGAAGGCGATACACATCGGAACATGGCAGCGAAGCCAAAGAAGCATGTCGGGCTCGAACACTGCGGGCAGGCCAGCGCTATTGAAAAGCTCTACCCATCTTTTGTCATTCATCTTCGTTTTTTGGCCCCCAGCACCTATCTTTGCGGTTAACCTGCCGTTTGCGTCAACGCTGCCCTGCACGAACGGCATGCCGAAGGAGCAGCGCTGCGCTCCGACGGCATCTCGCAGCAGCTCGGGCTCGAAGGTATTGAACATAAATAGAATCCACGTAGCGGCGCTACGCTGGAGCGATGGTAGGACCGCCGCGGCCTGGTGGGCGGGAAGGGTCACAAGCACCAGATCAAAGGGAATCTCTTCGTCGAGCGTATCTGTGACAAACAGCTCCGCACGTTCGTCCTTGATGTTGATCACGCCGCCGTCGCGCCTCAGTTGTTCGAACCGAGTGGACCCGGGACGCGCGACCGCTGTCACTTCATGGCCGTGCAGAGCCAGTTGAAACGCGAAGGTGCTTCCGATTCCACCGACACCGATCACAGCGACACGCAAAGCTCCGGCAGATAAAGACGGATTAAAATCTTCGTTCATGCGTCTATGATCGAACGGTAAGGCTGGTTTCTCCAGCCGCAAGCGTCTGTATTTCATGCTGAGGAGTCTACTTCTGTGCTCGAAACCAGACCATCCGAGGCAAGCGACCCTCTCTCCGATGCGCTGACGAGGATTCGCCTGAGGGCCTTCACCAACGTCGCGCTGGACGCTGCGAAAGAGTGGGCTATCGATTTCCCTGCCTACGAAGGATTCACGTTCAACGTTGTTCAGAGGGGGGAGTGCTGGATTTCCGTGAAGGGCGATCCGCAAGTGATACGGCTTAATGCCGGCGATTGCTTCCTGATGACTGGCGGACGGCAGTTCTCTCTTGCCTCAGACCTTGCGATAAAGAAGCGTCTTCTGGCCGAAGAACTCTTCTCCCAAAGCCAGGATGGGCATGTTTCGTGCAACGGCGGAGGGGACTTCTTCGTCGCCGGAACGCTCTTCAGGTTTGAAGGGCATCTGCCATCGATTTTGTTCCATCGGCTTCCACCAATCATTCACGTCGACGGAAGCTCCGATCAAGCCGCGGTGTTGCGGTGGAATCTCGATCGGTTCACTGCCGAAATGCGTTCCCATAGCGTTGGCCGGAAGCTCATTCTGAGTCATCTTGCGCCCATCATGCTGGTACAGATGTTGCGCTTCTACCTACATTCGGCGCCGAAAGGGTCAAACTGGCTGGTCGCTCTTTCGCACCCGCGGCTGTCGAAGGCGCTCGAAGCGATCCAGACGGACTACCAACGGGACTGGTCGCTCGACCAGCTTGCAAGCCTCGCCAATATGTCTCGCTCGGGCTTCGCGCTGACCTTCAAAAGGACGGTTGGGATTTCCCCGATGAACTACCTCATGAACTGGCGAATGCAAATTGCTTGTGAACTGCTGCAGGCAGGAGACGAGAGCCTGGATGCTGTCGCGACCGCAATCGGGTACCGCTCCGAGAGCGCCTTCAGCACCGCCTTCGCGAAAATCGTGAAGTGCAGACCGGGCGGGTACCGGAGGACGGAGCCGCTCCCCGCACAGGGAGAAGCGGCCCGCAAGGTTCCAAACGAGCCACTGTGATCGTCCTCTTTCACTCCACGGTCTGTCCCGCTGACTCGGCTTAGCGGAAGCAGGCGCCTCGCAAGCCTGTTCGTCTGTTGAGGCTTCGCACCCTCAACAGACTGGACGCGGAGAGGTAGCGCGCATCGAAACGCTGAATTGCTTACGAGTCTAAGACGCGGCTCCGCAACTTGCTCGAACGTGCCCTTGATTTCAACTCGCTTTGACTCACTGTAGATGAACTTAAGGCGAACGGATGGAGCCTGCCTTCATCACCGGGATCCGTGGGAGGCCACCCACAGAGAGAGAAAGGCGAGTCGGCTTCAGAGTGTTTCGCAATAAGCAAGGATCAGTTTTGCGAGGTGCTCTCTCAATTGTCGGACGGCTCTAGGCGAAGGGCTGGTTTCCAGGTGACCACGAATGGTGCCTGCCAGCGTCAGGAAGATCATGTGCGTCATATATTTGAGGTCCGCTGAGGCTGGCATTTGCGCTGTCTGGAACATCGCCAGCATCGCGTCTTCGTAGCGCTGCCGAATCCGATCGACGATCAGGCTGCCTCCCGGTTCTGCGGCGATGCGATAGAGAGCTACCGACGTGTCCCGATCTGTAAGCTTCTCATCCACAAAACGGTTCACTAGCTCTGTGACCATGATCTCCAGCGGTTCAAAGTGGTTTGCTGCGCAGACCTCTT
>CAXTRZ010000467.1:0-2317 GCA_964246715.1 uncultured Acidobacteriaceae bacterium
ATGAGGTCGAAGTACTCTTCCTCGTTGATGAGGTGGCCGAGCTTCTGCATCTGCAGCAGCTCGCCTTCGACCATCTGCTGGGTGAGCGAGATGAGCAGATCGAGGACGCGGAAGTTGCGCTCCTGCAGCGCGGAGCGGAAGGACTGCATGTAGAGCCAGTCGCCGGCGAGAACGCACTTTGAATTGCCCCAGGTGGTGTTGGAGGAGGGGCGGCCGCGGCGGCTGGCGGCCTCGTCGATGATGTCGTCATGGACGAGGGTCGCGGTGTGGAGCATCTCGACGACGGCGCCGAGGCGGATGCGCGCGGAACTCTGCGAGGCGAGGGATTTGGCGGAGAGGAGCAGCAGCAAGGGGCGGATGCGCTTGCCGCCGCCGGCGATGAGGTACTCCGCGATGTCGGTGACGACGGAGACGGGAGAGGCGGACTGGCGGGCGAACTCCTGCTCGACGGCAAGGAGGTCGTCACGGACGAGGTCGGTCACTTCAGATGCGGTCGCGATGGAGAGTGTGCTCACCCAAAGTTAGAGTATCAGGCGTGGGAAGAAGCAGATAAAGTAAGGAGTACAATCACCAAGAGTAAGGAGATTGTTGATGAGAGTAACAGCCAGGATGACGAGCAAGGGACAGGTGACGATTCCGGCGAAGATTCGCAAGCGGTTCGGCCTGCGGACGGGAGATCCGATTGCGTTTGTCGAGAAGGATGGCGATCTACGTCTTGAACGTGGAAGGCCGGAGACGAGCGTGTTCGAGCAGTGGCGGGGCATTGGGAATCCTGGACTGCCGACAGGACGCGAGGGGATTGTACGGTATTTTCGCGAGCTGAGGGGACATGACGAGCTCGATTGACAGCAACGTCTTTGTTTCTTTATGGGATAAGGACGGGAGCAATCTGCAAGCACGAAAGGCTTTGGATCGTGCGCTGGAGTTGGGCGAGGTGGTGGTTGCGGGGGCAGTGTACGGAGAGCTGATGGGTGTAGGACGCTCTATGGAGATGCTTGACGATCTGTTTCGACAAAGCGGCATTGTGGTTGATTGGAGGATGGACCGTCAGGTCTGGACAAGGGCTGGGGCGGCCTACCAGGGCTACGTGGAAAGGCGGGCCGGACGCAAAGGCGAGCTACCACGCCGCATGCTCACCGAATTTCTGATTGGGGCGCATGCGGAGCGGTATGGATTCCGGCTGGTGACGCTTGACCGGCGCATCTACCGGGCGGCGTTTCCTGCGCTGGACGTCGCGTCTGTCTGAAGCTGCTCTCTTGTGCTGCCTAGTTGGAGCGGAAGTTGGTGAACTGGAGCTCGACGCCGAAGTCTCCGCCGCGGAGCTTGGACATGATCTGCTGGAGGGTGTCCTTGTCCTTGCTGACGATGCGGACGGTTTCGCCCTGAATGCTGGCCTGAGCTTTGAGTTTGGAGTCCTTGACGGCGGCGACGATCTTCTTTGCGTTGTCAGAGGCGATGCCCTGCTTGAGCTTGATCTTCTGGCGGACGGATTGGCCGGCGGCGGCTTCAACCTTTTCATGCTCCAGGTTCTTCAGCGAGATGCCGCGCTTGACGAGCTTTTGCGAGAGGATCTCGACGACGGCATTGAGCGAGTACTCATCCGCGCTGGCGAGCTGGATGGCCTCTTCCTTTTCAAGCTCGATCTTGGACTTTGAGTTCTTGAGGTCGAAGCGGGCGTTGACCTCTTTGGTGGCCTGTTCGATTGCGTTTTTGACTTCCTGAATCTCTACTTTGCTGACGACGTCGAAGCTGTTATCGGAGGCCATGAAGGACAGTATAAGGCAGTGTAGGGCAGTGTGAATCAGGGTGTGGCAGTGAGCGGGAAGAGGGTGTGGAAGTTGTCCGTGGTGAGAGTGGCTAGGGCTTCTGGTGTGAGGCCGCGGAGGTCTGCTAAGAAGGCGGCGGTGTGGGTGACGAGGGCGGGCTCGTTCTGCTGGCCGCGGTGGGGAATAGGGGCGAGGAAGGGGCTGTCGGTCTCTACGAGGATGCGGTCTGCGGGTGCGGCCTGGGCGGCCTGGCGGATGCCTTCAGAGCGGGGGTAGGTGAGGTTGCCGGCGAAGGAGATATAGAAGTTGGCGGCAAGAGCTTGTTGGGATTCGGCGAGGGAGCCGGAGAAGCAGTGCATGACGCCCGGGAGGTCGTAGCGGGACCAGTGGTAGTGGATGAGGGTCATGAGGTCTGCGAAGGCGTCGGCGGCGCCGTACTTGGCTTTGGCGGCGGGGGTGGCGAGTTCTGACGTGCGGCAGTGGATGAGGATGGGCTTGCGGTGGTCGGCGGCGATCTCAAGCTGGGCGGCGAAGGAGGCCTGCTGGGTGGC
>CAXTRZ010000468.1:0-2312 GCA_964246715.1 uncultured Acidobacteriaceae bacterium
CCGCACCTGGCGCGCAGGCGACACCGCAGACCGCACCGCCGCCGCCGGCCTCACCGAGCCAGTCATCCTCGTCGGCATCGCCAACACCGGCCTCCGTCGCATGGCCGAGTACACCCCCACCCGCGACTTCCGCATGGGCGGAGGCGAGGGCCGTGCCTATGGTCGCCTTATCCTCAACGAACTCAAGCCCTTTATCGACAACCAGTTCCGCACTCTCCCCGGCCCGGTACACACCGGCCTCGGAGGCTCTTCGCTCGGCGGCCTCATCAGCCTCTTCCTCGGCCTCCAGCACCCGAACGTCTTCGGTCGCCTCGCCATCCTCAGCCCATCCATCTGGTGGAATCATCGCTCCATCCTCACCTTTGTCACCCAGCCGCGCCCCCGCCCCGCTCCGCGCATCTGGCTGGACATCGGCACGGCGGAGGGCCTCGGCCACGTCAAGGATACCGAGCTCCTCCATCGCCTCCTCCTCCAGCAGGGCTGGCAGGACGACCATGACCTCCGCCTCCGCATCATCCCGGATGCGGCCCACGACGAAGACGCCTGGGCCGCTCGCTTCGACCAGGTCCTCGCCTTCCTCTTCCCGCCTGACAACGGAGTAGGGACGACCAATAACCTGACAACGGAAACCTGACAACTCGTCCCTTCCTATGCCATACTTGAAAGGTTGGGCTGGTTCCTGTCCCGTCTCGCTGGAGTGCTATGCTTCCTCCGCCCTGGACGGTGTGCTGTCTTCGCCCAAACTTACGTTTCTTTTTGAGAGGTTTCTCCGTGTTGATGATCCGTCTGGCGCGCGTCGGCGCTCGCAAGCAGCCCCACTATCGCATCGTCGTCATTGAAAAGGACCGTGCCCGCAACGGCCGTTCTGTGGAAGTGGTAGGCATCTATAATCCCCGCACTACCCCTGCCACAGTGCTGCTCAAACGCGATCGCATTAACTACTGGACCGGCACCGGCGCGCAGCTCTCGGACCGCGTGGCCAAGCTGCTCGCCTCCGCCCCGGCCGTTGCGGTTGAGGCAGAGCCTGCCATCGTCTAGCAGTACCTCGTTGGAACATCTTTCAGTAACCTCTTCCGCGATACCTAAAGAATTGACTTCACGCGCCCAAGCCCTTAGAAGCGTAAGCCAAGTCGCGTAGACTCACCTCAAGAGAGTATGGCTTCGCGCTATGCTCTCCTCCATACCCGCTCTTTTTCGCATCTAGTACCAGAGTGGGCATGAGCCGACCAACCGATTCGCACCCCCTTCCCGCGTAATATCCCGCAAACATCTGGAGTTCAAGCGGGGTGATCGGTTCAGTCGAAAACCCGAAGAGGTGATACGTGATGATGCATGACCCGGCGCGTCAAGCGAGGGAAGAACTCGCTCGCTCCATGAAGTACCTTGTTCTACAAATGGCAAGAGCCCTAGTCGACTCCCCAGAGAGTGTCACCGTTGAAGCGGAGATGGAGAATGAATCCACCGTCCTCATCCTTCAG
Source organism: uncultured Acidobacteriaceae bacterium (assembly GCA_964246715.1). Taxonomy (GTDB): domain Bacteria; phylum Acidobacteriota; class Terriglobia; order Terriglobales; family Acidobacteriaceae; genus Edaphobacter. Next base: position 1,479 of record CAXTRZ010000468.1, read on the forward strand.
GTTGCTCCAACCGATCTCGGAAAGGTGATCGGCAAACAGGGCCGCACAGCCCGTTCCATCCGAACCATACTCGGCGCCGCCAGCATGAAGGCTCAGCACCGTTTCGCACTCGATATCAGACAGGAAGGCGGCCCTCCCAGAGCCTCCAGCCCATCCGCCTCCGATCCTGATCTCAAGCCTTAGACCCTTTATCTCCCCCGCCCGCGACACCCGAGTCCCTTTTCGCGAATCAACCTTAGCAGCCGTGTACCCATCAGTTCCTGTCGCCTTATGGCTGGGATGGGCATCGGGCGACTCCGCGCGTCCACGCTCCAACGGTATGCTTGTTTCATGAGCCTTGATGCATCCTCGCCTTGGACCACGCTGGCCCATCTGCTGCGCCCTCAAGGCCGCAAAGGCGAGCTCCTGGCGGAACTCCTGACCGACTTTCCCGAGCGTTTCACCGCGCATCCCCGCGTCTTCCTCGCTCCTCCCGGCTTCGCCGGCTCGGAATCCGCCGCCCGCGCCGCCGACGTGACCTCCTTCTGGCTCCCTACCGGCAAAAATGAGGGCCGTATCGTCCTCGCCTTCGCCGGCGTCGGCTCCATCAATCAGGCCGAGCTCCTCGCCGGTCTTGAAGTCCTTATCCCCACCGCCGAGCGACTCCCCCTTGAAGATGGTGCAGAGTACATCGATGACCTCGTCGGCTGCGCCGTCTTTGACGGTCTGTCCGAACTTGGTACGCTCGACTCCATCATGTTTTCCACAGGTCCAGACGGCAAAAAATTGCTCGATGTTGCTCCTTTACTAACAGTAGTAACCACGGGGGGTGACGAAGTTCTAATCCCCTATGTC
>CAXTRZ010000469.1:0-2309 GCA_964246715.1 uncultured Acidobacteriaceae bacterium
GTGCAGGGGTACTTTGTAAGACGGGCGGTGAAGGTGGCGAGGAAGGTCAAGGCGGAGACGAAGGGGAGGATGGGGGAGTTGGGACGGTGGTTGGTGAGTGGTTAAGAGTTTGTAAACGCAGGTTCTCTTCAGGAAGGACGAACAAGAGAAGCAGATGCAATGGCAAGGGCAAAAAAGATGTAGACTCCTTCGCTTCGCTTCGGATGAAAACTAAAGAAGTAACGACAACGACAAAGGCAAAAGCAGGTCCTCACACTTTGCGGAAGGATGACCACGCCTCGTGTGGAAGGATTTAGGAGAGGTATTCCTTGAGCCAGGGGTCTTGGGTGTGGACGAGGTCGTGGGTGTTGCCGTGTAAGACGACGGAGCCCTCGTTGAGGACGAGAAAGCGGGTGCTTTCGTCGACGCGACCGTCGGGCAGAGGGATCATCTTTTCCTGCTCTGGGTCCCAGCAGTGGGTAGCGAGGGTGAAGGCGTCCTGCAGGCGGTGGGTGATGAGGAGCGAGGTGGTGTGGGAGACGTCGCGCTGCTTGATGACGAGCTCGACGATGGTGGTGCTGGTGATGGGGTCGAGGCCGCCGGTGGGGGAGTCGTAGAGGATGAGGTCGGGGCCGGTGATGATGGCGAGGGCGATGGAGACACGGCGGCGCATGCCACCGGAGAGCTCGGAGGGGAATTTGGAGATGGCGGTGGGGAGGGCGACGAAGTTGAGGACCTCTTCGACCTTTTTGTGGGATTCGGCGGGGTCCATGCCCTCCTCGTTGAAGCGGTAGGCGACGTTGGATTCGACGTTCATGGAGTCGAAGAGGGCGGACTCCTGGAAGACCATGCCGATGCGCTTGCGGAGGGTGAAGATGTCGCGCTCGGGCATGCGGGTGATGTCTTGGCCGAAGACGCAGATCCGTCCGGTGTCGGCGCGTAGGAGGCCATCGACGAGCTTCATGAGGACGGATTTGCCGCAACCGGCGGGACCGAGGATGATGAGGGTTTGGCCGCGATCGACCTGGAAGGAGATGTTTTTGAGGACGGCCTTGGTCTCGAAGGTGATGGAGACGTCGTTGAAGAGGACGATGGGGCCGGCCGGGTTGGATTGTTGGTCAGGCATAGCTCAAGTGCAACGGCAAATAGCAAGTAAAAGAAGCAGATTCCTACGCTTCGCTGCGGAATAACAACTAAGAAGCGACGGCAAAGACACTGCAAAGATCTTGCTCGGCCGCACTATCTTCCGAAGAAGCCGATCATGAGGCGGCTGACGAGAAAGTCGACGACGATGATGAAGACGGAGGAGTAGACGACGGCCTGGGTGGTGGCGCGGCCTACGCCTTGGGTTCCGCCCTTCGTGTTCATGCCGAAGTAACAGCCGACGGAGGCGATGATGAAGCCGGAGAAGAGGGGTTTGGTGAGGCCCTGGACGACGTCGCCATAGACGAGGGATTGGTAGGAGGTGTGGAGATAGCTGCTGAGATTGAGGCCGAGAATGGTGATCGAGACCAGGGCTCCGCCAGCAATGCCGACGGCGTCCGAGATGATGGTGAGGAAGAAGAGCATGAAGATGGTGGCGATGAGGCGGGGGGTGACGAGCTTGCGGATGGGGTCTGTGCCGAGGGCGCGCATGGCATCGATCTGCTCAGTGACCTTCATGGAGCCAAGCTCGGAGGCCATGCCGGAGGCGTTGCGTCCGGAGACCATGAGGCCGGTGAGGACGGGTCCGAGCTCCTTGACCATGGAGAGGGCGACGAGGGAGCCGGTGAGGGAGACGGAGCCGAATTGCTGGAGCGCGGTGGCGGACTGGAGAGCGAGGACGCAGCCGGTGAAGAAGCCGGTGAGGACGACGATGGGCATGGAGCCGACGCCGATGGAGTCCATCTGGGTATAGATATCGGACCAGTAGCGGGGACTGGAGAAGAGATTGGAGAAGCCACGTCCGGCGAGGACGGAGTAATCCTGGATGGCGGCGATCTTGTCCTTGGCGAAGCTCTCTGGAGAAGCGAGGGGCATTTGTAGGCTCACTTTATCAGATGCAGGGTTTTGCGCTGCGGGTCCAGGAAGGCGGGATAGGAAGGCGGGAAGGCCGGCGTGGGAGCGAGACCTGGGGCGGGCTGGAATGAGAAGATAAAGAGTATGATGCGGAAGACGATGTCGGCGGCGGTCTTGTACGGCAGGGAGGACCTGCGGCTGGAGGAGGTCGCGTTGCCGGCGGCGGCGCCGGGCGAGGTGGTGCTGCGGGTGGGCGCGGCGCTGACATGCGGGACGGATCTGAAGGTGTATCGGCGTGGATATCACGCGGCGATGGGAAAGCCGCCGATGCT
>CAXTRZ010000470.1:0-2306 GCA_964246715.1 uncultured Acidobacteriaceae bacterium
GGGCTTCGCTACTTTTTCTTATCAGCGAAGTGGATGGGATTCCGGGCGTATGGGATCGTCAGGCTTTGCGGCGGACGGGCTCAGGAACGGCGGGCGATGGCGGGTGGAAGGCGGGCGGCAAAAGTTACTCGACCGAGGATCTGCTGGGGATATTGGAGGAGGCGCCGGAGCGGCTGAGTCCGAATGCGCTGCTTCGGCCGGTGTTTCAGGATGCGATTTTGCCGACGGCGGCGTATGTTGGGGGGCCGGCGGAGATCGCATACTTTGCGCAGAGTGCGGTGGTGTATGAGAAGGTGCTGGGACGGGTGACGGCGGTGTTGCCGCGGCTGACGGCGACGTTGATTGGGCCGGCGGCGGGGGCGGTGATGGACAAGCATGAGGTGCAACTGGGGGATCTGTTTGCGGCGAAGACGGTGGATGAACTGACGCAGCGGCTGGGGGCGCGGGCGATGCCGATCGAGGGCAAGCGGAAGTTGGCGGCGGTGGGGAATGCTATGGACGCGGAGCTTGGGGCGTTGACCGAGTATCTGGGGACGATGGATGAGAGCCTGGGGCGGTCGGCGGCGGTGTCTGCAAGCAAGATGCGGTACCAGATGAACCGGCTGCGGCGGCTGGCGGCTACGTTCGAGGTGCAGAAGGAGGCGAGCCTGCGGCGTCATGCGGAGGCGATGATGCTACAACTGTTTCCGGGTGGGCATCTGCAGGAGCGGGTGATTGGCGGGATATGTTTTCTGGCGCAGAGCGAGGGGCTGGTGGAGCGACTGGTGCAGGAGGCAGGGCAGATGTGCCTGGGGCACGCGGTGGTGAGGGTTTAGTTGTCCGTTCTGTTATCCGTTTCTGTTGTCCGTTCTTCGAGTGAAAACACAAACGGCTGCGATGGCTCGCAGCCGTTTATTGGTGGAAGGCGCGGGTTAGGCGTCTGTAGGTTTGGTGGGGAGTTCGGCTCTGATCTTTTCCCAGACCTTGTCGCTGGGAGATTCGGCGGCGGGTTCAAAGAGGCGGCGAGCTTCTTCAGCGATCAGTTGGAGGTCGCGGATGAGAGCGGAGTAGTTGGGATCGTCGCGGAGGGCGGCGAGAGGATCATCCTCTTCGGTTCCGGGGGTGCCGACCATTAGGTCGTGCAGGTCGTCTACGTTGCCGCTGTACTTGCCATTGGGGTCGGAGGGCGGTTGGTCCGGGTCAAACTTGTTACTCCCTGGATCGTTCATGCCGAAACCTCCTTGAGGGCTGCTGGCTGGATGGTGGAGACCTGTTCACGCAGAAGCTCACGGAGCTTGAGACGAGCCTTGTGAAGCTGGGATTTACTGTTGCCGGTGCTGCACTCGAGCATGGTTGCGATCTCGTTGTGCTCGAATCCTTCGACATCGTGGAGGACGAAGACCATGCGGTAGCCGGGAGGCAGGGAGGCGACGGCGCGCTCGAGGGCGACGCGGTCGACGGAGCCGGAGAGCATGGGGTCGCGGGAGCCGAAGTCGCGCTTGGGCGTGTCTTCGTCGGAGGGGCTGATGGTCTCTTCGAGCGAGACGAGGTTCAGGCCCTTCTTGCGGAGGTGCATCAGGACAAGGTTCACTGTGAGCCGGTGCAGCCAAGTGGAGAAGGCGGACTCACCGCGGAAGCTGCCGAGCTTGCGGAAGAGGTGGAGAAAGGCTTCCTGGGTCATGTCCTCGGCTTCCGAGACGTTGCCGAGCATGCGGAGGCAGAGGGTGTAGACGCGGCGTTTGTGGAGGGAGTAGAGCTTGGAGAAGGCTTCGGGGTCACCGTTTTTGGCGGCCTCAATGGCTTCCGCCTCTCCGGCGATAGGGGGGTTCCGCTTGAACAAGCCGGTATTCGGTTTCGGTTCCGTCATCAGTACGCCTTGGGAGATCATTTGCCGGGTTCCGGTCCTTTCGTCGACCTGTCACAGTGGCGACATGCGCGGCGAACCAAGCTGGGCCGAATTCCTAGCTGTCCCAAGGGTATCGCAAACGAACGGACGCTGCGGCGACCGCGCGTTATGAAATGGTGAGAGAAGGATTGACGTGCAAAAGGTTGTCTTACGGAGCGAACTGTGTCAAGTGGCTTACAGACAGGCACGAGTGTAAGGCCTAAGAGCCGATGAAGCGGGCGTAGAGGGAGCGAGCGAGGGCGATGTCCGTGGTCCCCTGGATGAGGGCTCGTCCGTCCGGAAAGACGGTGAGGGTGTGGGGTCCGCGCAGGAAACGGAGGAGCATGGGGGTGGAGCGGAGGCCGGAGATCTCAGGCTGGAGGGCAAGAGAGGCGTGGAGGGAGGCGAGGTCGATGGGGCGATGGTGCTCGTGGATCTGGAC
>CAXTRZ010000471.1:0-2304 GCA_964246715.1 uncultured Acidobacteriaceae bacterium
CTTGAGGACGAAGCCACCCCCGAAGCCTTCTCCCGCATTGAAAACCTCAAGGAACTCGCCAACGCCGCCCAGGACGCCACTTCTCGTGGCGAAACCCTTGCCCAATTTTTAGACCACGCCGCCCTCGTCTCAGACGCCGATCAGTACTCCGCTGAAGCCCGCGTCACCCTCATGACTCTCCACGCCGCCAAAGGCCTCGAGTTCCCCCTCGTCTTCCTCGCCGGCATGGAAGAAGGCCTCTTCCCTCACTCCCGCACCTTTACGGACCCAACCGGCCTTGAAGAAGAGCGCCGCCTCTGCTACGTCGGCATGACCCGCGCCATGGACACCCTCGTCTTGACCCGCGCCCGCTACCGCCGCCGTTACGGCTCGGACATGCCGGAGGCCTCCATCCCCTCGCGCTTCCTGGAAGAAGTCCCCGGCCGCCTCGTGGAAGACCTCGGGAGCCCCCCCGCGCAGCCCCAATTTGGCAGCCAGTACGGCGGTGACCGTTACGGCAGTCAGTACGGCGCCCGCGTCGGCGGCACCAACTTCTCCACGCCTTACCCGCAGCGCGGCCGATACGGCACAAGCCCGCAGCCGGAGGATCCCTACGCGCAGGGTGACCGGCACTACAGCTACGAGGACGAAACCCAGGCCCCGCACGCGCCTCAACCCTACCGCCGCCCTGCGGCTCCGGCTCCAGCCGCCCAGCAGTCCCCGTCCAAGTCCCTGGACAATATCGCCAGCTTCTTCGCCGCCCGCGGCGGAGGCCCGCCCGCTAGACCCGGAACCGCGCCCGCCTCTTCAAGCAAGTTCTCGCGACCCAAACTCGACATCCCTACCCCCACCGGTAAGACCGGCCTCGGCAAAGGAGCCCGCGTTCGCCACCCCAAATACGGGGAAGGAATCGTCTTTCAGCGTGAAGGCGACGGGGAAGACGCCAAGATTACAGTACAATTTCAACAGCACGGCGTGAAAAAGCTGGTGGAGAAGTTCGCCCAGCTTGAGCGTCTCTGAAGCGACGCTCCGCCCTTCAGCAAAACTTTCTGAAAAGAGATCATCTGCAATGGCAAACACCAAAAGCATCACCGACAAAGACGAGCGTAAGAAAGTAAAGCGCGCAGCCCGCAAGAAGGCCGCTCCCAAGGCCCCCCGCACCGGCGCCCGCGGCGAAAACAAGCAGAAGGTCAAGAAGCTCAGCCGCGGTCAGTCCAAAAGGTAACTGGCTTCAACTCACTTTAGCAACAAAGCCAACGCCGTCACCATCCACCGTGACGGCGTTGTTCTTTGCTTATGCCCTATTCACGCCTGCCTAATCCCTGTTCCCTAGTCTCTGCTCTCCTGTAACGTGGTACTCAACCACACCCCACTCGTTGCCCGCGAGCACAGGAGCACCCCGCTGCCCCGACAAATCTTCGCCACCAAGTCCATTGACAAGCTCATCTCCGAATCCGAGCAGCCGGAAAACGCCCTCCGCAAGACCCTTGGCCCTGTCTCCCTCACCGCCCTCGGCATCGGCGCCGTCATCGGCTCTGGAATCTTTACGGTGATCGGAACCGCCATCGGCGGCAATCCCTCTGCCGTCAAAAACTGGGCCGGCTCCCCCATCCTCGATCTCGCCTGGGGCTGGCTCCATCACACCTCCGGCGTCGTCGCAGGCCGCCCTGGCGCGGGCCCGGCTCTCGCCCTCTCGCTCGTGCTGGTCGCCATCGTCTGCGCGCTCACCGGCCTCTGTTACGCCGAGCTCGCCAGCATGATCCCCATCGCCGGCTCCGCCTACACCTACACCTACGCCACCCTCGGCGAGCTCATCGCCTGGATCATCGGCTGGGACCTTATCCTCGAGTACGCCTTCTCCAACATGAGCGTGAGTGTAGGCTTTGCGGCCCACGTAGTGGACTTATTGGACTGGCTCGGCATCCACCTCGATCCAAAGTGGCTCTCCCCCGCCTACCTGCCCCTCGGCCTGCAGGACCTCGCCGGCAAAGACATCTTCCTCCCCGGCTGGCACTTCGGCTTCGACATCCCCGCCTTCTTCGTCGTCCTCCTTCTCACCGTCGTCCTCGTCCGCGGCATCCGGGAGTCCGCCCAGACCAACAACATCATGGTGCTGGTCAAAATCTGCGCCATCCTCCTCTTCATCGGCTTCGGCGTCTCCTTCATCCACCCCGCCAACTACCACCCCTTTTCCCCCAACGGCTTCTCCGGCATCCTCGCCGGCGGCTCCATCATCTTCTTCACCTACATCGGCTTCGACTCCGTCTCCACCGCCTCCGAAGAGTGCAAGAACCCCCGCCGTGACGTCCCCATCGGCATCGTCGC
>CAXTRZ010000472.1:0-2299 GCA_964246715.1 uncultured Acidobacteriaceae bacterium
CCCCCATGCCCCTCTCCTCCGGCGCGGGGCTCCAGTGAGCGGACTCAAAGGCATCGCCAAAAACCTTACTGCCAGCTTCTCCTCGCATCTCATCGTCGCGCTCCAGCAGATCGCGCTTACCCCCCTCTTCCTGCACAGTTACGGCGCCGCCGGCTTCGGCGAGTGGCTCACCCTCTCCGCCTCCGTCTCCTATCTCGGCACCCTTGACTTCGGCATCCAGACCTTCGTCAACCAGGACCTCACCGTCCGCTACCATCGCGGCGATATGTCGGACTTTCACGTCCAGCAGTCCACCGCCCTCCGCATGCTGCTCGGTATCGTCGCCGTCGTCGGCCTCCTCGCCTCGCTCGCCCTGCTCCTGCCGCTTGAGCATTGGCTCAAGATGGACGGCTCCGGCTCCGGTCCAGCGCTCCCCGCCAATGTCGTCCGCGGCACCGTCTTCCTGCTCGCCCTCCAGGTGCTGGCGAGCATCCTCTTCGGCTTCTTCTCCGGCCAGTTCATGGTCCTCGGCCGGGCCCACCTCGGCCAGTACTGGTCGAACATCAAATCCGCCGCGCAGATTCTCGTCGCACTCCCCTGCCTTTACCTCCACACCTCGTTTCTCGTCGTCGCCGCCGCGCAACTCGCTGCGCTCTTCGTCTGCATGACCGGCACCCTCATCGCCATCCACCGCGTTGGCCATGACATCTTCCCCACCCTGCGTTACTGGGATCGCGCCTCCGTCCCCAAGATCCTCAAACCCTCCGGCTACTTCGCCCTCATCTTCTCCTCGAACTTCCTCGTCTACCAGGTCCCCGTCCTCATCCTCCAGCGCGGCGCCGGCCCCGTCGCTGTGGCCATCTTCAGCATTACTCGCACCATCTTCTCCATGACCCGCAACGTCATGAACGCCTTCACCCAGGCCATCGGCCCGGAGGTCACCACCCTCTACGCCCGTCAGGACTGGCCCGGCCTCGCCCGCCTTTACGACTACTCCGAGCGCCTCGTCTTCGCCCTCATCCCCATCGCCAACATCGGCACCCTCTTCCTCTGCCCGCTGCTGCTCACCGTCTGGCTCCGCAAGCCGCAGATGTTCCTCCCGCCCATCTACATCCTCTGCGCCGCCATCTCCATCGTCATGTCCGCAAAGGAGCACAAGTTCCAGTTTCAGTTCTCCACCAACACCCACCGCGAGCTCGCCCGCTTCCTCTTCGCCACCTACATCCTGCTCGTCGCCGCCTGGTTCCTGCTCGTCCCCCGCTTCGGCATACAGGGCCTGCTCTGGGCCTGGCTCCTCGTCGAGCTCGCCCAGGTTCTCTACATCATGCGCCTCAACAGCCGCTTCTTCGCCGCCCACCAGACCCTCGACGTCAAATACCCCATCCGCATGTCCCTCCTCTCCCTCGTCTTCCTTGCCGCCACCTTCTACACCCTGCCCCGCACCCTCCACCTCCCGCTCTACGACCAGGCCGCCATCGCCCTCGCCGTCGGCGCACTCATCCTGGCCCTCGACATCCCCATCTTCCGCCTCATCCCCGTCTGGGCCAGCGCCCGCACTCTTCTTCGCCGCCGCCTCGCCGCCCGCACCACCTGACCCATCCACATCCCCTCATCGGGTCTCCCATGGATTCACCAAGGCGACGCCACTCGCCTCAAAGTCCCGGGCGTTCCGCGTCACCACCGTCATCCCATGCACCAGCGTTGTCGCCGCAATCAGTCCATCCCGTTCCGGGCGTGGGTCAGGCACATGCACCGACGCACAACGCAGCGCCACAGCCGCATCCACAGAAAGCGTCCGATCCAGAAACTCAGGCAACACATGGTGCGTCATCCACGCCCGAAGCCTCGCTCCCTGGCCCAAACCTCGCCGCTCTAACTGAAGCACGCCAAGCTCAATCTCCATCAGGGTGATCGCCGATACATAAAGCGCTACAGCATCCACGCCAGCCAGCCACGCCGTAACGGGCATCGGCTCTACCGTCGCCAGCCTTCCGAAGCTCGGAGATCACGTTCGTATCCAAAAGGAACATCAGGAAAATCTGCGGACTGCGGCAGGTCGCGCAACTTCGGCGGCTCAAACTCGATATCAGCAAGACCCGGCATGGACAGGGCCTCCACAAGGTTCCGCCGCTGCCCGGAGAGGCGCTGGTACTCCTCCATGCTGAGCAGCACATGCGCCGGCTTACCCCGATCTGTGATAAAGACCGGCCCCCTTAACGACGCCTTCTTCGCTCGGCCCGTGTCCTGATTGAACTCTCGGCTGGAAACGTCGTGATCGCCATGCCAAGCCTCCTGGATGTAGAGGTGTTACTACATGAAC
>CAXTRZ010000473.1:0-2290 GCA_964246715.1 uncultured Acidobacteriaceae bacterium
AACTGGCACCTGGCCGTCCTTGCCGACCACGTCCGAACTCTTGACCGGGACGTTAAGCTCCGCCGCCGCCTTATGGAGGTCGTTCAGGGCCTTAGCGCGCTCAGATAATTTGTTCAGTTTTGCGAGCAGAAGGCCGGGCGCCTGATCGACGCGGTAATCGTCCAGGACATGCGACTTATAGGCATCGAAGGTGGGGGCGTGCGGAGCCTGAATGTCGACCACCTGGAAGACGGCGTAGCCATCTCCGGTGGAGACGGAGACGGGGTCCGTGTTCTTGCCGGTCTGGAAGGCGGTGGTGAGCAGGCCGGTCGAGTCGGAGACGCCGGGGACGACGCCATCCTTGGCGACGAAGTCGGTCGTGACGGCCTTCAGGCCGTGCGCGGCGGCGGTCTTGTCGATGCCGGACTTCTTTGCCTCAGCGGCGAGCTGGTTGGCGTAGCTGGTCTCCGCCGCGCCGAACTTCTGCTGCTCTAGTACGGGAACTATGTCCCCTTTTACTTCGCTTAAGGGCTTGGTGTGGGCGGTCTGCCGCTCCTCGACCTGCAGGATGTGGTAGCCGAACTGCGTCTTGATGACGTCCGAGGTCTGACCGGCGTTGAGCGAGAATGCTGCCTTGTTGAACTCCGGCACGGTCTGGCCGGGGCTCAGAAAGCCGAGTTCGCCGCCAGAAGCCTTGGAGCCGGGATCGTCCGAGTTGGCCTTGGCCAGCGCGGCGAAGTCTCCGCCAGCCTTGATCTGCTTCAGCAGGTCCTCGGCTCTAGCCTTGGCGGCGGCGTCCGTCTTGGCGTCCGCTCCCTGGGGCACGGCGATGAGGATGTGCCGCACCTTGGACTGATCCTTGACCTCATACTGCGCCTTGTGCGCGTCGTAGTAGGCCTGGATGTCGGCGTCCGCGAGCGTGGGCTTGCCGCCGGGGATCTGGTCCGCGGTGAAGGCGAGATAGGTTAGCTTGCGCTGCTCGGGCACGGCGGTGGCGTAACGCGCGGCGTTCTTCTTGAAGAAGTCTTGCAGCTCCGCGTCAGACGGGTTGATGCTCTTCTTTACGTCCTCGAGCGCGATGGTCGCGTAGTCGAACTTGATCTTGGTGCCGGAGACGCGGAAGCTATCGCGCACGGCGTTATCCGAGACGCTGACGCCGCCGGTGATGAGCGCCTGCAGGCGGCCGACCTCCATCTCCTTTTTGAAGAGGCCTTCAAAGTCGGAGACGCGCATGTTGAGCTGGTTCTGGACGAAGTTCATGTACTGCTCGTCGCCGATGTACTTGCCGTTGGGGAAGAGGACCTGGCCGATCTGGCCCTGATGCAGCTCGCGCGCGAGGTCGGCGTCTGAAACCTGCAGGCCGAGGTGATCGGCCTCGAGCTTCAGGATGGCCTCCTGGATGAGCTGCTGCGAGACGCGGCTTTCAACATACTGCAGGAAGAACGGCGGCAGCTTCTGCTGCGCCATCTGCTGTTGCGCGGCGCGGTTGACCTCGGTCTGGAGCACGGGCTCCGACTCCAGCCGGCCGAGGACGCCGGGGCGGTGCACGACCGCGTAGTTGGTGGTGTCGCCTCCGCCGCCGACGTTGTCAAAGATGCCGGGCACAAGCGTGATGACCATGGTGAGAACAGCGGCGCCGATGATGACGGCGAAGAGGACTTTGACGATCTTGTTGTTCTGCTGGAGGACGCGAATCATGCTTGGCTGACAACCTTCTCTGCGTGCAATTTACTGGAGCTTTCCGGCCATGACCGGAGAGGCGAAGCGCCCGTCCGGCAGACGCGCGTACACGGCGCTGCAAGGCGCGGGACCCAGGCCCGGCGTATACGGGCAAGCGTCAAGTATAAATCAGCCCTTGAAAGGCGGGGACGGTCATTCCGTGCGCAACGCGACCACAGGGTCGATCTGGGCCGCTCGCCGCGCCGGCAGGTAGCTCGCCGCCAAGCCGCAGACGGCGAGCAGCGCCGCCACCGCCGCTGCGACCAGCGCATCCTGACCGCTGAGCCTGTACGCCAGGAAGGATGTGAACAGCCGGCCCGAGGCCGCCGTCAACACCGCCCCGAGTACAACGCCGGCGCCGAGCAGCGCCAGCGCGTGCCGAAGCACCAGCCACAGAACATTGCCGCGCTGTGCTCCCAGCGCCAGCCGCACGCCCAACTCGCGTGTGCGCTGGCTGACCGAGTACGCCAGCAGGCCATAGATGCCCGCCACCGCGATCAGCAGGCCGGAGAATGCAAGCAGCCCCAGCAGCCGCGCGGCCAGCACCTGGTTCCCCAGTGAGTCGTCCACCACCTGCTGCATGGTCTGGATG
>CAXTRZ010000474.1:0-2290 GCA_964246715.1 uncultured Acidobacteriaceae bacterium
GAGCGTCTTCCTTTCCGTTCGCGGGCGTTCCGGATTGGGACGCGGGTGCTGTGATGAAAGTAACAAAAGTTTTCACCGCGGAGCGAGACGGAGCCGCATTGGCGTCCGTCGGCGTGGATGTGGCGGCACTGGAAGCGTATGGGTGCTGCGGTGGTGGTGCTGGAAGTGTCGTGCATGTGTGTGTCTCCCCCTACCCGGGTTATGGTGCAAAATATTCAAAAGAAAGGACTTGAGCCTGTACCAACACGCCGCAAGGCCGGACGAAAAGCTGAGAGTTGAGGGAAGAGCGGCCACCCTGCCGGATATCTTTTCCCTTTACTCTATTATAGAGTGGGTGTCAAGGGGGCAGGGGATGGTAGCGCCTTAGGTAGAAAATTTCTTGGGTCGCAGTTGCCTCCACGTGGTTCTCGCTCCGGCGAACAAGGAGGCGTAAAGGAGACAATTCAGCACCAACACGACCCATAAGTTTCGTAAGGGGACGAACCAAGGACACAGAACAATCCCTAGTGTTATCCATCCATGACTTACGTCAACGCCATTGATGATTGCTCCCAGTGTCATTAGGTTGTAAGCCCAACCTAACGCACCTCCAACCGCTCCAGCGGCCGCCCATCCTAGCGGGATATTTCGCATAGGAGGAATCCTCTTACGGCCGCTTCTTGTGCAGAGACGGCAAGAGATTGGGGCGGCTTTATAGGTCAGGCCTTGAGCGCTTGGATTCTTCCGTATCTGGCACCTGCGGCTGCGGCCCAGGCTGGTACAGGGCGGGCCTTTGGCCCTCAAGGCGGCAAGCTGCTGCGCACTATGGGGATGACTGCGCGGGTAACATTCGGGCCTTTGGCCCTGAACCGATAAGCGGCTTGGGTGATGGTTAGAAGAGGTGGGGGGTGGAGGTGACGGCGCAGATGAGTAAGGCGAGGGCGACGAAGGCGATGAGGAGCCACATCATGACTCTGGTTTTCCAGCGTTCGCGGTGGAGCTTGAGGGTGCGGGTGTAGCGCTCGTTGGCACGGTCCATGAGCGTTGAAGCGTCGTTGATGATCTTCATTGCTGCGCTGCCTTTCGGGCGAGAGATCGTCCTTTGACGATGTTCGCGGAAAGGGCATAAGGAAGGTGTAAAGGTCATGCGCCGAGTTTGACGACGGCGGACCGCCTAGGCTAATTCTTTGGCTTGGACTGTTCCATGAGGAAGTCGATCTTGGAATCGTGAATGCCCAGCTCATGATTGAAGTTGATGAGATCGGCATGGACGCGATCCACCCGGGCCGTGACGTCGGCCTGGACGCGGTCGATGCGGGAGGTGAGTTCGATTTGCATTCGATCTAATCGGACGGTGACATTAGCCTCGACTCGGTCCATCCGTGAGCTCAACTCTGACTGCATCCGATTCAAACGATCGTCGAACTTGTCCATGCGATCGTCGAACTTGTCCATGCGGGCGTCAAGCCGCTCCATACCCCGCTGGTTCAGCAGGATGCCGAGCAAAACGACCAGAACCGGTACTCCGATGGTGTAGGCGTCATGCATTGACATCATTATTACTCCTAGGGACGACTCGGTAGGGCATTTATGTTGACCCAAGCTTATGGGGCGTGAGCCGACCTACCAGAATGGGTCAGGCGCCAAGTTTGTAGCGCGTTTCGGCGAGGCGGTAGAGGGGGCGCCAGAGGAGTCGGTTGGTGGTGACGACCATGAGGGAGATGAGGATGGTGCCGAGGAGGAGGATGGGGAACTGGCCGCGCTCGGTGGCGGCGGAGATCTGCGCGCCGAGGCCGATGGTGGTGAGGGTCTGGTTGTTGAGGCGGAAGTACTCGGCGATGATGCTGGCGTTCCAGGCTCCGCCGGAGGCCGTGACCATGCCGGTGATGAGGAAGGGGAAGATGCCGGGGAGGATGACGGTACGCCAGCGTTGCAGGGTGGAGAAGTGAAAGAGGGCGGCGACCTCTTTGAGGTCCGTGGGGATGGCAAGCGCACCGGCGATGACGTTGAAGAGGATGTACCACTGGGTGCCGAGGAGCATGAGAGCGATGCTGCCGATTCCCAAGCCGCCGCCGAGGCGGACGAGGGCGAGCAGGATGACGGGGAAGAGGGCGGTCGCGGGGACGGAGGCGGCGATCTGGGCGAGGGGTTGGGCGAGCTTGGCCAGGCGCGGGTGGAAGCCGATCGCGACGCCGGCGGGAATGGTCCAGGCGGCGGCGAGAACGAGCGAGAGGTTGACGCGGAGGAAGGTGGCGAGCGCGCCCTTGAGGAGTTCAAGATACTGCGAGCCGTGGACGGGGCGGATGAGGAT
>CAXTRZ010000475.1:0-2288 GCA_964246715.1 uncultured Acidobacteriaceae bacterium
ATCGGAATCTGGCCACGGCGCTGGTCATGGGTGTGCTGCGATGGGAGATCACACTCGACGCTCAGGTACGCAAGTATTTGGAGAGACCAGATCAGCGGCTGGCGGAGCCGGTGGCGCTCGCGCTGCGGCTAGGGGCGTTTCAGTTGCTGCATATGGATCGGGTCCCGGCGCATGCGGCGTTGAGCGAGAGCGTGGAGCTGTGCCGCGCAGCGGGGCAGCCTCATGCAACGGGCATGGTGAACGCGATCCTGCGCAAGGTGGCGAGCAGTCAAACCGCGTCTCAGACGCGAGATACCGGGCAACCGGTGCGAACCCCAATCTTTGAGACGACGGCTGCGTTTGCGGAGCGGCTGGGGCATCCGGCGTGGCTGGCGGAGCGATGGGTGAAGCGCTATGGCAGGAACGCGGCGATGAAGATCTGCGAGGCGGGCCAGCAGGAGCCGGATGGCGGCGGGCTGTTCGCCGTGGAAGAAGGCTTGCCGCAGGTCGATGATGGCTCTCGCCTTGTGGCGGAGATTGCGGCGGCTGCGGCTCCGGCGGGCGAGCGCGTGCGGGTGTGGGATTGCTGTGCGGCTCCGGGGGGCAAGACGCTGGTGCTTGCCAAGCGGCTGTCTAGACGCCCGGATGGGGCGGAGGTGCTGGCGACCGATGCAAGCGCGCGGAGGCTGGGGCAGATGGAGGCTCGGTTGAGGCGGTTTCCGTATGCGGGGGAGATTCGGTGCGTGATGGCGGTTGCCACGAAGCTGCCGCATGAGGCGGGGGAGTTCGTTCTGGTGTTGTGCGATGTGCCGTGCAGCGGGACGGGAACGCTGGCGCGAAATCCGGAGATCCGGGCCAGACTGAAGGTGGAGGAGTTCGCGCGGCAGGCGCAGCGGCAGCGCGAGATTTTGGCTGCAGCAATGAAGCGGGTGCGGAGTGGCGGACGGCTGGTGTACTCGACCTGCTCGCTGGAGCCGGAGGAGAATGAGGCGGTTGTGGATGCGGTCGTTGGGGATGGATGGCGGCGTGTGCCGGTCGATGAACTCGGCGTAGCGCAGGTTCAGGCGGGCATGGTGAAGGATGGAGCGCTGCGGACGTTACCCGGAGTAGACCGCTGCGATGGGTTTTATGCGGTGGTGTTGGAGAAGGTCAAAGGCAGGGCGTAAGTGGCGGAGTTGAGCGGGATCGAATAGGCCCTGCTTTTGCAGGAAACGGCGTCTGAAGAAGGCCTGCGGGAGGGCGACATCCCCACAAGTACCCCGCCTCTTTGCTGCGCCAGCGTCTTCCTCTCAGTTCAAACCAATACACACGTAATTGACGGAATCCGAGCCGGCTCCGGTGACGGTGAGGGTAGTGGTGGTGGTTTGTACGCGCGGAGTCGCGATCGAGGTGATGTCCGACGCCACGCAAATCGGAGGAGAAGTGTAGGTGCCGGCAAACGTATAGGACTTCGTGCCGGAGACCAGCGTGAGAGTTCCCGCGAGATCTGTGTTGGTGGAGACGCCTGTGCGAAGAAAAGGGCTTTGAAGGCTCGGAGCCTGGAAGAGCACGGTGGAGCGGTAGGTTGAGTCGAGGTAGACGGCCCCGCCAGCTGGAGCCGAAAATCCGATGGTGTTATAGGATTCGCTCACGGTTCCCGTGCGTCCAGTGATTGGATCGCGAAGAGGAAGCGTGCCACTGGCGATCTGGGAGACGCTTGGATTCGGGTATGTACCGCTTAGATCGCCGCCCGCGGTTCCCACGGGAGAACTCGGACCATTGGCCATCAGCCAGGAGTAGGTGGATGCGTTCGCGTTGCAGAGCACGGCGGCGGTATTTGTGCCCCCATTCGCGTAGACAGAGCCATAGGTTGTAGAGGTCGCGTCCGACACCATCTCGCTCTTGCCCTTGATCAGGGCTGAGCAGGCATAGATGGGGTTGGAGGCTGCGTTGAAGAGGCTGCGGTCGATCAGCGGAAAGAGCTGGGTACCGCCGGAAGCGTCGGTGACGAGGTTGGCGGCGGTGTAGGTTTCGCTCTGCGCCTGGACATCGGCAAAGGTGGAGCGAGGTGCGAAGTAGATATGGTTGGCGGCGTTTGAGGCGTTGTGATCGAGGCGGAGGGTGGAAGAGCCGGAGGCCGTAAACGAACCTAAGAAAGCGTCCACCGGCGTTCCATTTTTCGTTCCGGTCACTGTCATCGTGTTGTGGTCGATGTACGTGTGGGTCATTGTTACGGGCTGGGTGACGCCATCGCCGGCCCCAAGCACGATCATCTGCGCTCCGCCATTGGAGGAAGAAGAGTAGGCAAGATTCATCTGATTGTGATCGAC
>CAXTRZ010000476.1:0-882 GCA_964246715.1 uncultured Acidobacteriaceae bacterium
CCGTCGAAGAGGTCCTCGAACACTGCCACGCCGTCGTCAAAGAGGCCGGCAGCACCGACAAACTCCCCACCCTCCCCGTCATCAGCGACGACATCAAGCCCGAAAAGTTCCTCGGCCAGCTCCCCGGAGACCCCGGCAGCGCCGCCTACTTCCGCTCCCCCGAGCCCAGTCCCAACGACCGGGTCAAGCTCTAGGCGCATGAGCCTCTCCCGCCGAAACCTCCTCGCAAGACTCTCCACCCTCGCCGGCGGCCTCGTCGCCGCTCGCCTCTTCGCCCAGACTACCCAGAAGCCCGGCATCGAGACCCGCATCAGAAATCGCCTCAAGCGCAAACCTCCCATCCCCGCGCCACTGCCCTTCGTCTACTTCGGCACCGACACCACCCGCTGCAAGTCCCAGTGCATCTACGTCTCCCGGTTCGACCCCGTAACCGTCCATCTCACTCCGCCCACCCTCGCCGCCGCCTGCATCCGCCCCTCCTGGTTCGCCCTCGGCTTCTCCGGCAAGCGCCGCGTCCTGTACGTCTGCAATGAGGGTGAAAGCGCCGCCCACTCCTTCATCTCCGCCCTCGCCATGGATGCCGCCGGAGCCCTCCACCCCCTCAACCAGGTCACATCCGCCGGAGCCGCCCCCTGTTACCTCTCCGTCGACGCCACCGGCCAGTCCGTCTTCATCGCTGACTACTCCGGCTCCACCGTAGCCACTTACAAGATCCAGCCCGACGGCACCCTCTCTCAACCCGTCGATCATCTGGACTTCAAGGAGGCCCGCTTCGGCCATCCCGGCCCCAATCACGCCCGCCAGGACGTATCCCATCCGCACTGCGCCATGCTCACCCCGGATAACCGCTTCCTCCTCGTCAACGATCTCGGCAACCACACC
>CAXTRZ010000476.1:892-2278 GCA_964246715.1 uncultured Acidobacteriaceae bacterium
CTTCCCTATAGACCCAGCCGCCGCCAAACTAGGCTCCCCGCGCGTCCACGAGCGCCGCGCCGGCTCCGGCCCGCGCCACCTCGCCTTCCACCCCAACGGCCGCTGGATCTACGCCGTCGCCGAGCTTGACAACCACGTCGACCAGCTCCTCCTCAACACCACCCGCGGCGACATCGCCCATGGCTTCCCGCCGCAGGCCCTCCTTACCGACACCGGCCACTCCATCAGCACCCTGGATCCCGGCTTCCGCGGCGCCAACACCGCCGCTGAGATCGCCGTCGCTCCCGGCGGCCGCTTCGTCTACGTCTCCAACCGTGGGGAAGACTCCCTTGTCGCCTTTACCGTTGACGACACCACCGGCGCCCTCACCCTGCTGCAGCGTATAGCCTGCGGCGGCAAAGCCCCGCGCCACTTCACCTTGGATTCCACCGGCAACTGGCTTGTCTGCGGCAATCAGGACTCCGCCACCGTCACCGTCTTCGCTCGCGATCAGGGCACCGGCCGCCTCACCGGCCCCATCCAGACCCTGCCGCTGGACTCCGTTCAGTTCACCCTCTTCGCTTAGCCAATCAGGATGTTCGCCCGCCTCCTCCACATCGACCGCATCACCCCCGCCGGTGACGCCCACCCCTGTCCCATCCGCTGGATCGACAACTTCGCTATGCGCAACTTCACCAACGACGCCATCTTCGACGACACCCTCCCCATCGCCGACGGCCTCATGGAAGCTGGCACCCGCATCCCCCTTGAAACCCTGCAATCCGCCATGCAGGACTGGTTCCGCCGCAAAAGCTACCTCGCCAAAGACGAGACCCTCCGCGTCACCGAACCCTTCCAAAGATAAAAGGCCCCAAGCCGGAACACCGGACCCGGGGCCTCAGCCCTTACCCTCAGCTACTGCTTCAGCGATTTCGCATCCAGCACAAACCGGTACTTCACATCGGCCTTCACCACGCGCGTCCACGCCTCATCCAGCTTGTCGTACGTCGTCATCTCGATATCCGACACAATCCCGTGCTCCCCGCAAAAGTCCAGCATCTCCTGCGTCTCGGCGATCCCGCCAATCGCGGACCCGGTCACATTCGTCCGGTTCTCGATCACGGCAAACGCACGAATCTTGATCGGTTCCTCGGGCACGCCGACCGTGCAGTAGGTGCCATCCCGCTTCAGCATCGCCAGGTAAGGCGAAATATCATGGTCAGCCGAAACGCAGTCCAAAATCAGGTCGAACGTCCGCAGATGCTTCGCCTCGAACTCCGCCTCCTTCGTCAGGATCACCTCATCCGCGCCCAGCTTCTTCGCGTCTTCGATCTTCCCCGGCGACGTCGTGAACATCACCGTATGCGCCCCAAACGCACGCGAGAACTTCAGCGCCATGTGCCCCAG
>CAXTRZ010000477.1:0-2271 GCA_964246715.1 uncultured Acidobacteriaceae bacterium
GAGGCGGATACGGGGCTGCTGGAGGCTCTGGAGCAAGAGATCGCGACGCGGATGCGGGCGGGAGTGAGCGCGCACGATCCGAAGAGCGTGATGGAGACGCTGGAGGATACGCTTTCCAACTCCGTGCAGATGACCGAGCCGCGGGCGACGCTGGCGGAGAATCTGGCGACTGAGATGGAGCTGCTGATGCGGATGTACGTGGAGCCGATGAAGGTACCGCGGGTGAGAACGAAGAGCGGGCGGGCGGCGATTGCAGGGGCGATGCGGACGGAGTTTGAACGAGCGGGGGTGTGGGGGTTGATGCGGAAGCGGGTGCCGGCGGCGCTGTATACGAAAGCCGGTGATCCGCTGAAGATCGACTGCGGGTACCGGGTTGGTGGACCGAACGCGGACCAGATCATCCGGATGTTTCAGGGGGTGTCGCTGGACGGAGATGTGGAAGCGGCGAAGGGATTGGCGTTCTCCGCGCCGCATATGCGTGAGGGCATGGAGCGGGTGGAGCGGGCGAGGCTGGATCTGACGGCGGTGGTCGAGCCATTGGGCGATGAGGAGGAGGAGCGGTACCGGTTTGGCGTGGAGACGATGGAGCGGCAGGCGATTCGGGTTGTGACGGTGAGTGATCTGGAAGGACTGGCTACTACGGCGAGAAGCGAACTGCTGATTTAGGAAACACTTTGTCCTGCCGGACGGGCCCACTGCGCGTGGGGCGGGCACTTCGTGCCTTGCGATCTTGTCTAGGTAAGGATGATTGATGGGTCCCTTCCGTTGGTCGGGAGTTGGCGTGAGTTTATGGGTTGGTGTGACGGGCGCGGCTTCGGCTGCGCCCATTCTTTTTTGGACGAAGACTGCACGGAGGTGCACATGAGTTTTGGCGAGAGAGTTCGAGATGTGTGGGAGGTGCTGGCTTCGGTCGAGGCAGGACGGGCGAAGAAGGGCGAAGCGGTGAAGGCGGCGGCGAAAGATGCAGGGAAGGAACGAAAGACGGTGCCGCTGCCTTCAATTCTGACGCCGTATCCGTATGTGGGGCAGGCGAGTAATCAGGCTTCCATGCCGAAGCCAACGGCGGTGAACCTGCGGAGGTTTGCAGAGACGCCGGTGGCGCGGAGGGCGATCAACCTGGTGAAGGACCGGATTGCGAGCATGGACTGGCAGGTCCGGGTGCGGCGGGGGTATGACGCGGCCTCGATTCCGGATGCGGAGGAGAAGATGCACGCGCTGCGAAGGGCGCTGGAGGAGCCGAACGCGGGGGACAGCTTTCGAACGCTTTGGGAGCAGGTACTCGAGGACGTGCTGGTGGGCGGGTATGGCGCAGTGGAGATGAACCGGACGGGGGATGCGGCGGCGCCGTTCCAGTTGTTCGCGGTGGATGGGGCTGCGGTGCAGGTGAATCCGAAGTGGGATGGGGATGCGGAGACGCCGCACTATGGGTTCGCAACGGGCAAGGTGGGGCAGGATGCGGTGACGCCGCTGCGGGATGACGAGCTGATCTACATACGGCTGAATCCGCGGACGCATACGGCGTTCGGGCTGGGACGGCTGGAGGTGGCGTTCGAGGCGATTGGGCAGTTTTTGAGCGCGAACCGGTATGCGGGACGGCTGGCGAGCAACAGCGTGGTGCAGTATGCACT
The DNA here is from genome assembly GCA_964246715.1 of uncultured Acidobacteriaceae bacterium. Classification (GTDB taxonomy): domain Bacteria; phylum Acidobacteriota; class Terriglobia; order Terriglobales; family Acidobacteriaceae; genus Edaphobacter. The sequence goes on from CAXTRZ010000477.1 coordinate 1,629, forward strand.
GTGGCTGAACGATGCGACTCCGGAGCAGCATGACCGGCTGATCCGGTGGTGGCAGGACGAGATTGAAGGGACTGGGCGGGTACCGGTGCTGAGCTGCGAGAACAAGCCGGAGGTACTGCGGTTTGCCGGCGGGACGGATGCAGACCTGCGGATTCAGTGGCAGGAGTTCTTGATCCGGATGATTGCGAATGCGTTTGACCTGCCGCCGATGATGCTGGGGCTGGCGGCGGATGTGAATCGGGCGACGGCGACGGAGTTTGCGGATGAGGCGTTCCAGAGCGCGGTGAAGCCGGTGGCGAAGCTGGTGGCGGAGCATATCTCTCGGGATGTGTTTGCGAAGCTGCTGGGGTGGAGAGAGTTCGAGTTTCAGTTCAACGAGCTGGAGACGCGAGACGAGCAGGAAGAGGTGGCGATGCAGGTGGAGCTGCTGAAGGCAGGGATTCTGACCGTGGCGGAGGTAAGGGCGATGCGCGGGTTGGCTCCGATGGTTCCGGTTACGCCGACGGCGGAAGATGAGGAGGCGGCTTGAAGCTGACGATCGACAATCTGGATGGGCGGGGGGCGGTGGACTATAGCGGCTGCCTGGTGCGTGGGTTGAAGATCACGCGGACGCTGAATGCGCCTTCGACGATGGAGGCAGCGG
>CAXTRZ010000478.1:0-2270 GCA_964246715.1 uncultured Acidobacteriaceae bacterium
CTCCCTCCGCCTCCGCCGCTTCCAATAGAGCCGCCTGAAGCACCGGAACTCCTCCTTGACGTGAGCAAAGCCGCGTCATCCTGAGCGAAGTCTGACGCGCACTTTGCGTCAGACGCAGTTGAAGGATCCCGACGCGGCTCATCTCACCTCGACCCCAACCGGCTCGCGCGAGAATTCAATGAATCCCTAAGCGGTCAAAGAAGACGCACGAGCAGCCTGTTTAAGGTTCGGCTTCAGCCGTGCCGCAAAGCCGTTGCATTGAGATAGGCACGCTTTCAGCCCCAACATCCAGCACATCCAGCCACCTGCCGCACCCATCCTGAGTGGGGTGCCACGCAGCGCCACCGCGAGGAACCTCGACGAAGGAACCTATCCTCTACGAAGTTACCGAAACAAAGACTTTCCAGGAGTGACACGCTTCCCGCGCCCGGAATCTAAGGAAAGCGCTTACAAGGACGGATCTCTCGCGCGCGAACCATCGATCAGAATCTCCACAATCCTGCGGGCGCTGGGCTCCCAGCCCGGCAAAGACGTCGTATGAAACACGCCGATCAGCGCCCGAACGATGTCATCCGGATCGGTGCCTGCACGAAGGTCGCAGCTGTCGATCGCCCCCTGCACCAACCCACGAAATGTGCTGTGGATCAAGCCGCGCGTGCCTTCAATCATGCGCACTGAGCCCCCGGGCACGGTGTCCATGGCTGGCAGGATCAGCGTCTTGCCCGCTACATAGTCGATGAACGTAAACATCCACGCTTGAAGCGCCTCCAGCGGCCGCATCGTGGCCGCGTAACACTGCCCGGCTGCAGTCAGCTTCTCCACCTGGCTGCGAAACACGGCTTCAATCAGGTCGTCGCGCGTTGGGAAATGACGGTAAAGCGTGCCCGGGCCAATCTCCGCGCGGCGTGCGATCTCGTCCAGCGTAGCCTCCGGTCCATGCTGGGCAAAAGCTTCGCGTGCCACCTCCAGAATGCGTTCGCGGTTTCGCTGAGCATCCACTCGTGGCCTGCGCGTAACCGCCGGTTGCGAGGACTTCTTCGGCATAGCTCAATTTTCTCAAACTTTATGCAACCGGAGACGACCTCCGCTTATCTCATAAACGGAGATCGTCTCCGCTTAATAGGGAGACTTCTATACATCTCTGGACGGCATCTCGTAGAGCCAGCAAAACACTTCGGGAGATAGGTCAATGCGGATCTTTATCACAGGAGCGACAGGTTTTATCGGAACGGAACTGGTCAAGGAACTGATCGCGGGCGGCCACCAGGTACGCGGCCTGACACGAAGCGACGCCGGGGCGGAGCAGTTGAAGGCCGCGGGCGCTGAGATACATCGCGGCACGCTCCAGGATCTGGAGAGCCTGCGCAGCGGAGCGGCAGGCATGGACGCCGTGGTGAACCTGGCGTTCAACCATGACGATATGAGCAAGTTCGCCGAGAGCGGCCAGGAAGAGCGTAAGGCGGTTGAGGCGCTGGGGTCCGTACTTGAACCCGGCAAACTGCTCGTAGTAACCTCCGGCACCGGTCTGGCGAGCGGCGGACCGGGCCACCTGCGCCTGGAGAGCGATCCGCCGCTGAACACGATGCCGCGGCAACCGGAGGATGCCGCGCGAGCCGCAGCCGCGCGCGGTGTTCGCGTTGCCATCGTCCGCCTGCCGCAGGTGCATGACACGCGCAAGCAGGGTCTGGTGCCTTTCCTTACGGAAACCGCCCGCCAGAAGGGCATCTCAGCCTACGTTGGCGACGGCGCAAACCGCTGGGCGGCGGCTCCCCTTGCCGACGTGTCTCGTTTGTACCGGCTTGTGGTCGAGCAGACCGGGCCCGGCGTCACGGTGTACCACGCCGTGCAGGAGGAAGGCGTAGCTCTGCGAGAGATAGCAGAAACGATCGGCAACGGCCTGAAGATACCGGTGGTCTCGCTTGATCCTGAGAAGGCCGCCGGGCACTTCGGCTGGCTCGCGCACTTCGCCGGCCTGGACATGCCCGCTTCCAGCGAGTGGACGCGCAAGACGCTGCATTGGGAGCCCACCGGCCCAGGCCTGATTGAGGACCTGACGAATATGAAGTACTTATAACAGAGTTGCTGCTGCAGTTTGTCCCGCGCCACTCTCAACGAAACTCTGGGTGCCCCACATCTCGCCTCTGAGATGTGGAAGAACCGAACCCATCAATTCGTTCCTCAACGTTGCACACTTCTTGGTGCATGAACCACGGCTTAGATTACCGTCTTACCTCAAATGCAAAACGCATCCTCTTGGACAAAGAGAATGA
>CAXTRZ010000479.1:0-2263 GCA_964246715.1 uncultured Acidobacteriaceae bacterium
CCTGGTGCGCTTCCTACTGTCGGAGTCCGGTGAGTGGATCAACGGGCAGCTGCTGGGCGAGTACAAGGGCGGGTTCACTCCGTTCTCGTTTGAGCTGACGCCGCACCTGCATGCGGACAAGGAGAACGTGCTCGTGGTCCAGGTGGACTCCACCGAGCGCGCCGACGTTCCGCCCTTTGGCAATGAGGTCGACTATCTCACCTTCGGCGGCCTGTACCGCGAGGTCTCGCTGCGCATCGTCTCGCACACGTATATCGACAACCTCTTTGCGCGACCCAGGGATGTGCTCAGCGCGCCTGCCGTGGATGTGGACATCTTTCTTGCGGGCGATGCGGCCGACGGGCTGACGCTTGAAGCCGAGCTGCGCGAGGGCGATCGTGTGATTGCGAAGGGAACTAGCACCGGCAGGCTGACCACCGCGGCCGATCCGAACGCCGCCATGGACCCGGAGACCTCCGCCCCGGTGTACGCGAGTACCGAGACGACGTCGGACACGGCGAAGCACACGATCACGCTGACCGGGCTGGGCAACATCATGCTATGGGATCTGCGGAGCCCGCACCTGTATGAGGTGCACGTCCGCCTGCTCCAGAACGGCAGGCCGCTGGACAACGACTCACGGCGCATCGGCTTTCGCGAGGCGATCTTTACCGACCATGGCTTCTCGCTCAACGGCACGATCGTCAAGCTGCGCGGGTTGGACCGGCACCAGACCTTTCCTTTCGCCGGCCAGGCCATGCCCGCGCGGGTGCAGCGCAGGGATGCGGATATTCTGCGCAAGGGGCTGCACTGCAACATCGTCCGCACCTCGCATTACCCGCAGTCGCGGCACTTTCTGGATCGCTGCGACGAGATTGGCCTGCTGGTGCTGGAGGAGATTCCGGGCTGGCAGCACATCGGCCCGGAGCCCTGGAAGCAGATCGCCATCGACAACGTGGGCCGCATGATCCGCCGCGATTGGAATCATCCGTCCATCGTGCTCTGGGGCGTGCGCATCAATGAATCGCGCGATGACCACAGCTTCTACACGCGCACGAATACACTGGCGCACGCGCTGGATACGTCGCGTCAGACGGGCGGCATCCGCTACTTCCAGGAGTCAGAGTTCCTGGAGGACGTCTTTACCATGAACGACTTCGGTTTTCCGCTCAAGAAGCCGAATCATCCGCGCTACCTTAACACGGAGTTTGTCGGCCACACCTTCCCCACCAAGACGACGGACGACGATGAGCGTCATCGCGAGCACACCCTGCGCCACGCGCGCATCCACAACCAGCTTGCGTCCGACCCGCAGTACGCGGGCGGCATCGGATGGTGCGCGTTCGACTACAACACCCACGCGAACTTCGGCGCGGGCGACCGCATCTGCTACCACGGCGTGACGGACATCTTCCGCGAGAACAAACCCGCGGCGGGCTTCTACAAGTCGCAGTGCGATCCGGCGGAGGAGATCGTGCTGGAGCCGGCGTTTCATTGGGCCAGCAGCGATGAGTCGACGAAGTTCACCATCGCCGTCGTCTGCTCCAACTGCGAGAGGCTGAGGTTCTATGTCCGCGAGAGCAGCGACGCATCGGGCCCCTGGCTGCTCGCCGCCGAAGCCAGCCCGGACCGCATCCAGTTTACCCACCTCAAGTATCCGCCGTTCCTGCTCGACACGGGCAAGATGGACCTGAAGCAACTAAAGACCGGCTGGGGAGATCTCCGCATTGACGGGCTGATTGGGGACAAGGTCGTTGTCTCAAAGTTCCTCTCCGGCAAGGGCGTGGATCAGAGGTTCAGCGTGCTTCCCGATGACACCGAGCTCAACGCAGACGGCGCCGACGCCACTCGCGTCGTGCTCCGCGTCACGGACGAGTTCGGCGCCATTCGCCCTTATGCGAACGATTCCATCGTGATGACGCTCGAAGGGCCGGCGAAGCTCATCGGCGACAACCCGTTCGCGCTCATCGGCGGAACGGGCGCTGTCTGGATTCGCGCCGGAGAGACTGCCGGGGAGGTCCGGCTGACCGCACGTCACCCTCGCCTCGGAGCGCAGGTGGTTCTTTTCACCCTGCATGCTGCACCGGCTGAGAACGTTTGAGTGTTCCCTGTGCGCGGCACCAGCCGGACGCAGGCAAGGCCCCAGGCAACACCTCTGTTTACGCCTTTTATAAGATAAGGACGCGCATGACTCAGGTACGGCGGAGATAGTATCGTGTGTGGTGCGGTCTTTACGGGCCATGGTGTCGCGCTGAGATGGAATGGCGATACGAAGGCACCGCAG
>CAXTRZ010000480.1:0-2254 GCA_964246715.1 uncultured Acidobacteriaceae bacterium
GGCTCGCTGCGACTGAGCCTGTTGCTGAACGAGGAGGCGATCATCGGCGGCCTTCTGACGAGCCTCGGCATCGAGCGAACCCTGCGTAACAGGAGTGGGCGGGGCGGTCTCCATCGGAATGGTGATGGCGGAGTTGCCTGTCGTGTGCCTAGCGGTTCTACGGCGGGCTGCCGTCTTCACGGGCTTGACCGTCCCGGACTGTGAGGTTGCAGTCGCAGCGGACGGTTGGGTGTCAGGGGAAGATTGACTTTGGGCTGGGCTCTGTCCTAGTGACACGGCGCAGGAGCCAACGAAGAGTCCGGCGGTGAGGAACCAAGCGGTAGACCGATGTCCTTGCATAGCGACTTGCCTCTGCTGCGTTGGATGCGGGCGGAGGCTTGGCGGATGACTGAAGAGCGTTTAACGTGCAGGCTGGGCGGGGCTGCCGTTGCGGTCGGCATTTTGGGCGGCAAAAGCTTGGTGAGAGATGCGGGCAGGGGCGGATTTTTCCGCGAAGGCGTGGAGGAGATGGCGGGTGACGCGGCAAGCGGCATACTCGGAGCCGGCGGCAAAGCGCTGGAGGGGGCCGAAGGCGGCTGAGCTGGCGGGTCCGATGAAGTAGAGGCCGGGCACGGTGCTCTGGAAGTTGCGGGTAAGGCGGGGGGAGCCGGTTTTGCCGGTGCGGATGACGCTGCGGAGGGACTCGGACAGGAAGCGCATGCGCGCAAGGGCGACGCGGAAACCGGTGCCGGCGATGATGTGCGAGGTGAGGAGCTGTTTCTGCTCGCCGGCTTCATTGGTGAGAAGGAGGCGGACGAGGGTTTCGCTGCGACCGGAGCGCTCGATTTTAGCGAGCTCTGTGGAGGCGATGGACCAGCCGAGGAGCATGGGGATTTTACCGAGGACGCGGTTCTTGAGCGCGGGGCCGCCGGAGGGACCAAGGTGCTTATAGACGAGGAGGCGGCGGAAGGGCTCCGGGAGGGCGTGGAAGAGGCCGGGCGCGGTGCAGGCCATCCAGGAACGGAGGCTATGGCCGAGGGGCGAGGCGGGGGATTTGAGGCGCTCGAAGAGGGAGCGAGGACCGGCGGAACCGGCGGAGTGGATGTGGATGCGGGGCTTGCGGGTGAGGAGGGTGACGCGGCTGCCGGCCTCATGCAGCAGGGCGGCGGCGTTGAGTGCGCTGGCGCCGCGGCCGAGGACGACGACATCGCGACCGGCGAAGGCGGAGAAGTCATGGTGATCCGTGGTGTGGGTGACGAGGTCCTTGGAGAGGGCGGCGAGGCGTTGGGGAACGTAGTGGAAGAGGCTGCGGCCGGTGGCGAGGATGACGTGTCCGGAGTGAAGGACCTCTCCGGTGGAGAGGGTGAGACGGAAGATGTTGGCGGGGCAGTGAGAGGCGGAGTCGAGGCGATAGTCGATGCGCTGATCGAGGCGATCGATGGAGACGACGTCACAGGGCTCGAGATTGGGGACGAAGCGAGCGGCGAACTCCTGGCCGTAGGCGACGAAGTCCTCCAGCGCGACGGGAATCCGGGTGGGGTGATATGGGCGATTGGTGAGGCGGCAAAAGTCTTCGAGCGTGAAGGGGGTGGAGCCGGCGGAGAGATTGGAGGCGAAGCCGTCAGATTTGAGCTTCATGCCAGCGGGCATCTGGGTGGCCCAGCTCTGCATGCGATGGCCGAAGATGCGGAAGGGGATGCCGGCTTCTCGGAGATGCGCGGCGAGCGAGAGGCCGTATGGTCCTGCGCCGACGATGATGACAGGAAGGTTTGTGCTGCGGGGTGGAGTCATCTTGCGAGACCAGTCCTTGATGAACAGTATGACCGTTTCCAGGAGGCATCTCCAGTCCTGGTGTTGACTATTGCACGAAAGCGTTAGGGGATGTGAGAGCGTAACCCAGAGTGGGAAGAGACAGAGAGGAGGGGATAGACTAGCGTTTTGGATGAGGCGGTAGGCGGGTGAAGGAAGACGGCCGAGGACCACGGGTTCTGATCGCGGCGACGGGACGGTGGGTCTCGACGGCTCGGCTGGCTATGGCTTTGAAAGGGCTGGGCTGCCGGGTGGAGATGATGAGCCTAGGGTCACATCCGGCAAGGGTGACGAGGGCGCTGGACGCGGTGTACGGGTACGATCCGCTTCGGCCGATCACGAGTCTGCGGAGGGCGATCAAGGGGGCGGAGCCGGAGACGGTGATTCCGGCGGATGAGCTGGCGCTGATGCACCTGGGGGAGCTGCTACGGGAGGAAGGGACCACGGAGCCGGGAAGTTGGGGGGG
>CAXTRZ010000481.1:0-2252 GCA_964246715.1 uncultured Acidobacteriaceae bacterium
GTGGGGGGAGGCGGCCGGCGGCAAATCGGAATGCGGTGTTTGAGCAGGTGGCGGAGCATATTAAGAAGTCGCCGGAGCAGAGCACGCGGATGCTGGAGACGTGGATTGCGGCGGATGGGGATAACGACTGATGGCGACGGCGAGACTAGCGGCCGAGGCGGGGTTTGAGGCGAGCGAGCTGCCGGGACTGCGGAAGGCGGCGATCCTGGTGATGGCGCTAGGGGAGGAGTTGTCGTCGACGCTCTTTAAGGGTTTGAACGAGTCCGATCTGCAGAAGGTGACGAATGAGCTGACGCGGTTGGGGAATGTTCCGGCGCAGCAGTTGACGCAGGTGATGACGGAGTTTTACGGGCTGCTGGAGACGCAGCAGTATATGGTGCGGGGCGGGCCGGCGTATGCGATGAAGCTGCTGACGGAGGCGTTTGGGACGGGGAAGGCGGAGCAGTTGCTGGCGCAGGTGAACAAGGTGCGGGAGCGCTCGACCGGCGACCTGGCGATGCTGCAGAAGATGGAGCCGGCGCAACTGAGCAAGTTTCTGGAGAACGAGCATCCGCAGACGGTGGCGCTGGTGTTGGCTCATCTGGATCCGCTGCGGGGGTCTACGGTGCTGATGCATCTGGGTCCGGGGATGCGGGTGGATGTGGTGCAGCGGTTGGCGGAGATGCGGCAGTTCTCGCCGGAGATGGCGCAGAAGGTGGCGCTGGTGCTGCACCGGAGGATGGACTCGCTGGGGACGGTGGGACGGAAGAGCTACGCGGGGTACAAGGCGGTGGCGGAGCTGTTGAACATGGTGAGCCAGGCGGAGAGCAAGGGGATTCTGGAGGAGATCGAGCAGAAGGAGCCGAATGTCGCGATTGCGATCCGGGCGCTGATGTTTACGTTTGAGGACCTGCTGACGGTGCCGCAGCAGGGGATTCGCGAGCTGGTGGGGGCGGCGGATAAGAAGGTGCTGGCGATGGCGTTGAAGGGCGGCAAGGAGAATGTGAAGGCCCATCTGTTTGCGGCAATGAGCTCGCGCGCGGCGGAGATGTTGAAGGAAGACATGGAGGTGATGGGGCCGGTGCGGGCGAAGGATGTCCATGCGGCGCAGCAGGAGTTGCTGGCGACGGCGAAGCGGCTTGAGTCCGAGGGCAAGATGATTCTGCGAGTGGAGACCGACAATGACCTCTCTGTTTGACACGATTGGGGCGAACGAGCTGCCGGTGGACCTGATGAGCTCCGGCGGGCGCGGGGTGACGCTGCTGGAGTTCATGGCGGTGGGCGCGAAGGAGGTGGAGGATGCGGCGGCGGCAGCCGAGGAGGAGCCGGCTGCGGAGGAGTTTGTGCCGGATCGTGGAGCGCAGATGCGGGCGATGCTCGACGCGGCGCGCGAGGAGGCAGCGGAGGAGACGCGAAGGCTGCTGGTTGCGGAGTATGAGGAGCGCATCCGGCAGGAAAGGCGCAGGATCGAGCGGCTACTGCTGGAGTTTGGCGAGGAGAGGCAGCGGTACTTTGCGCGGGTGGAGGCGGCGGTGGTCCGGCTGGCGATGTACGTCGCGGCGAAGGTGCTGCAGCGCGAGGTGAGCGTGGATGCGATGCATCTGGCGGCGACGGTGCGGGCGGCGCTGAGCCGGATTCAGGATGGAAGCACGGCGGTGATGCGGGTGCGGCCGGAGGAGGTTGGGGTGTGGGAGCAGGCGTTCTCCGAGGAGAGCGCAGATCGTATTGAGGTGGCCGGCGATAAGACGATGCGGCTGGGGGATTGCGTGCTGGAGACGACGATTGGGCGGGTGGAGCTTGGGGTGGTCGCGCAGTTGGGCGAGATTGAACGCGGCTTCCGTGAGCTGCTGGAGAGAGCGGGGCCTTGAGCATGGACACGGAGTTTGGGGCTTACTTTGCGGCGCTGGATCGCAGGCCGGCGTGGCGCTGGATGGGCCGCGTGGTGCAGGCGAACGGGCAGACGGTGGAGAGCGAGGGGCCGCTGTGCTCGGTGGGCGATTGCTGCGAGGTGGTGGATGGGGTGGGCAAGCGCAATGCCGCGGAGGTGATTGGGTTTCGGGGCCGGCATGTGGTGAGCATGCCGCTGGACGAGACGCGAGGGATTCAGTACGGCGACGGCGTGCAGGCACTGGGCACGAAGGCGGCGATCGCAGTGGGCGTACCGATGCGCGGGCGCGTGCTGGATGCTATGGGTAAGCCGCTCGATGGGATGGCGACGGCGAAGATGAGTGCGCTGTGGCCGCTGGACGGGGCGATGCCGACGCCGATGGCGC
>CAXTRZ010000482.1:0-2251 GCA_964246715.1 uncultured Acidobacteriaceae bacterium
ACCTTCTCATCATCTCTCAAATCCAGCGCCATAATGTTGCTTACAGTCTTGACAAGACTTTAGCGTATACCGAAAGTTAAAGAGGTACGATACTGGGCCATGCTTGCTGAGTGACTGTTCGCTTGACACCTCTCTCGGTTGTGCCTTCCATAGTCGAAGTATTAAGTCATGCGGGGAAGCCATCGCGGTGAGTTTCAAACGGGAGAAGGCTATGGGGCGGGGATCGGGTGGTTCCGTGATATCCGAGACGATCAAGCCGGGCACCCTCACGGGTGCGGGCCACGATGCCTTTTATGACAGAAACGACAGGAACTTCCGCAGAATCCTGGGCGTTGACTTCTTCGGCGGCAGTCCACAGGAGGCTGTCTCCAGAATGAAGGAGGGTGGTCTGCTGGTGGTGCCGTCCGCGCCTGCGCTGATGGATCTGTGCACCAATCCCGGCTACCGCGACGCCTTGCTGAACGCGGACCTATGCATCACCGACTCCGCGTACATGATTCTCATCTGGAACACGCTGGAGCGGGACACGCTGCGCCGCCTCTCCGGCCTGGAGTACCTGCGCTGTCTGCTGAAGGAGCCGGAGGTGCGTGAGCCCGGCAACACCCTCTGGATCATGGCCAGCCCAAAGAGCGTCAAGCTGAACCTGGCGCACCTCGCCGGCAGAGGGATCCACATTCCGGATAAAGCCATCCACGTTGCCCCCATCTATGGCGAGGAGATCGACGATGTGGCGCTGCTGGAGCGTGTCAGCGCCCTGCGTCCCAAGCACATCGTCGTGACCGTGGGCGGCGGCACACAGGAGCGCGTCGGCTTGTACCTGAAGCGCAATCTGGACTATCTGCCCGCCATCCACTGCATCGGGGCGGCCATCGCCTTTCTCAGCGGCGATCAGGTGAGCATCCCGGTCTGGGCGGATTTTCTCTATCTGGGATGGCTCTACCGGTGCTTCTCTGAGCCTCGGCGCTTCATCCCGCGGTACTGGGAGGCGCGTAAGCTGGTCACGATGATGGTGCGCTACCGCAGCCAGCTTCCCCCGGTCAAGACATAGCCGCGCGCAAGCAACGTTGTGCCGCGGTTCGGGTCTTAAACCTCATGCATCGTCCTGCTTTTGATTTGCGCATGGTTTGCATCCTGTGCGCCGCCGGGTGGCTGGCTTGCCTGCTGCCTGGGGTCTCGCTCGCACAGGTTAGAACCATCTCTGAACAATATCTCTTTGCGGCCGCCAATCAGGTGCGCGTGGAGCGCGGCCTGCCTCCACTGCGCTTCGATCCCCAGCTCGCGCAGGCCGCTCAGCTTCACGCGCAGGAGATGGCTGCTCACCGCGCCATCTCGCACCAGTTCTCCGGAGAGCCGGACCTTGCGGAGCGGGCATCGAAGACTGGCGTCCGCTTCAGCCTGGTGACGGAAAACGTTGCGGAGGCACCGAACTCCGCGCTCATCCACGAGCTCTGGATGCAGTCGGCCGGGCACCGGGCCAATCTGTTGGACCCGAAGGTCGATTCGCTTGGAGTGGCGGTCATTGCCGTGCGCGGCCAGCTCTACGCCGTGCAGGACTTCGCGCACACCGTGCAGCGCCTTTCGCTCTCTGACCAGGAGGCCCGCGTCGCGGACCTGCTCGCCGGCTCGGGGCTTGAGGTCCTCAAAGACTCGGCTGACGCTCGCCAGACCTGCCGGCTCTCCTCCGGCTACACCGGCCGGCGTCAGCCCTGGTTTGTCATGCGCTACACCGCCTCGGACCTCTCTCGTCTGCCGGAGGAGCTCTCCGCGAAGCTTGAATCGGGCCGTTTCCGCTCCGCCTCGGTGGGGGCATGTGTCTCCTCTCAAGAGTCGCCGTTTACGAGCTACAACATCGCCGTCCTGCTTTACCCTTAGGCTTCGTCGGTTAGGAAAGTGCGCTTCTGAAAACGCCCGCAATGGCCAAAATGAAACACCGCTCCAGATCACGCCTCAGCCACCACCGTGGAGCAAACACCCACATTTCATAGGTGAACCCCGCGCCCGTTGCAGGGTTCACCATGACCATGGGTGCATTCTGACCACATTTATCCAGCAAAACTCCATCGTCGGACGCAGTTTCACCGTATGTTGCGCAGACCTTGAACTTTGACCCATCCCCCTGCATTTGCTATAACAGTGAAGGAGTAGCGTGCTGTGGACCGCTCTCCGTAGACACTCCTGAGTAGCTCAATGGCAGAGCATTCGGCTGTTAACCGAAGGGTTGTAGGTTCGAGTCCTACCTCAGGAGCCATAA
>CAXTRZ010000483.1:0-2245 GCA_964246715.1 uncultured Acidobacteriaceae bacterium
CGCCGTGTGCAGATGGCAGATCGCAATCGCCAGCGCATCCGCCGCGTCCGCAGAGTCCGGCACCGTCTGTAGTTCCAGCAGCCGCATCACCATAAACTGCACCTGCTCCTTGGCCGCCAACCCGTACCCCACCACCGCGCTCTTAATCGAAAGCGGCGCATACTCCACCACCGGTCGTTCGCACATCGCCGCCGCAAGCATTGCTACCCCACGCACCTGCCCCAGCTTCAACGCGCTCTTCGCATTCGCGGAAAAGAACACTTCTTCAATCGCCACCACATCCGGCTCATACACCGCCAGCAGCCCCGTCAGTTCCCGGAAAACCTGCGCCAGCCGTACCGCCGTCGCCTCTTTCTTCCTCAGCCGAATCGTCCCCGCCCCCACATGCACCAGCCCATACTTAGGTCCAGCCGTTCGCAACTCCGCGCCAGTCTCCACCACCCCGTACCCCATGAACTCCATCCCGCAATCGATCCCAAACACCCGCATGGCCGAAGTCTACCCCATCATCCACTCCCGCCCGCCACGGTGAGGGCGCCCGTTATACTGCAATCACAAATCCATCCCTCAGGCCCACCATGAAACGAGCTTCCGCTGCCCTGTTCCTCTCCCTTGCTGCCACCCTCCCCGCAGCCGCCGCAGCCCAAGCTCCCAATCCCGCCGCACTCAAGCAGGCCGAATCCATCATCACCGCCCCCAACCTCCTCCGCCACATCCAGGACCTCTCCTCCGACGCCTACACCGGCCGCGCTCCCGGCACCGAAGGTGAGACCAAATCCATCGCCTACATCATCGCCCAGTGCAAAGCCATCGGCCTCCTGCCAGGCAACCCGGACGGCACCTTCATCCAAAAAGCAGCCCTCTGGGGCATGCTCTCCCAAGGCACCCTCGCCCTCAGCGCCCACGGCACGCCCATCTCCCTCACCGCCGGCCAAGACTATGTCGTCTTCTCCTCTCTGCCGGACCCGAAGATCACCCTCACCTCCAGCGGAGTCGTCTTCGCCGGCTACGGCGTCGTCGCGCCTGAGTACCACTGGGATGACTACGCCGATCTCGACGTCCGCGGCAAGACTGTCATCTTACTCAACGGAGACCCCGCCGTCGCCGACCCAAACGACCCTTCCAAGCTCGACGAGAAGATGTTCCTCGGTCGCGCCCTCACCATCTACGGACGCACCGGGACCAAGTACGATACCGCCTTCAAGCACGGCGCAACCGCCGTCATCCTGCTCTCCGCCTCACGCACCATGAGCCCCGCCATGCTCCAGAACTACAGCCGCGAGATCGAAACCCTGCGCGGCCCCTCTGAGCGTCAACACGTTCAGGCCCAGGCCATGCTCAGCCTCGACCGCGCCCAGGAGTTCTTCGCCGCTGCCGGAGCCGACTTCGACGCCCTCCGCACCGCCGCCGCCAAACCCGGCTTCCACGGCGTCCCACTCGCCGGCGAAGCCTCCTTCGATATCTCCACTCGCGTCCGCAAAGTCGACTCCGCCAACGTCATCGCCAAGATTCCCGGTAGCGACCCCAGGCTCAAGAACGAATATGTCATCTACAGCGGCCACTGGGACCACCACGGTCAGGTCGGCGACAAGATCTACCACGGCGCCAGTGACAACGCAGCCGGAACCGCAGGCGTCCTCGAACTCGCCCGCGCCTTCCACAGCATGTCCCCCGCTCCCCGCCGCACCATGCTCTTCCTCTGGCCCACCGCTGAGGAAAAAGGCCTCCTCGGAGCCCGCTACTACGTCGAGCACCCCCTCTATCCCCTCGCCCAAACCGTCGCCAACATCAACCTCGACTACTTCAGCAACTGGGGCTGGGGCCTCACGCATGACTTCAGCATCGTCGGAATCGGCAACTCCACCCTGGACGACATCACCACCTCCGTCGTCCAGGCCCAGGGTCGCGTCGTCACCGGCGACACCGCCCCCGAGCAGGGCTTCTACTTCCGCTCAGACCACTACGAGTTCGCCCGTGGCGGCGTCCCCTCCATCGAAACCAGCCCCGGCATTGACTACGTCGGCAAGCCCGCAGACTTCGGCACCCGCATGCGCACCGAGTACATCGCCCACGACTACCACCAGCCCTCGGACGTCATCAAGCCCGGCTGGGACCTATCAGGCGCAGTCCAGGACCTACAAGTCCTCCTCGACGTCGGCTACCGCGTCGCCCAGTCCCCCACCCGACCCACCTGGAAGCCCGACGCCATCTGGCGCCCCAAACCCGGCCAATAAACCGAACGAGC
>CAXTRZ010000484.1:0-2244 GCA_964246715.1 uncultured Acidobacteriaceae bacterium
GTCTTTCCGGAGGAGTCTTCTATGGCGAGGGTGATGGGGCGAGTGATGCCGGCGGGAAGGGCGTAATCGATCTGCGCGCCAGTGAGCGGATACTCCGCGCCGATGCCGGGACCGCGGCCATGGTCGCCGCTGGCGGGAATGCGGATGGCGGTGGCGGGCTTATAGAGCACGGGCTCCATGGTGGAAGGCTTGAGTTGGCGGAGCGAGCTGAGATTGTCGAGGATCCAGAAGCCGCGGCCTTGGGTGGAGAGGACGAGGTCATTGTGGGCAAGTTTGATGTCCGTGATGGCGACGACAGGGAGATTGAGCTGGAAGGGTTGCCATGCTCCGCCGCGGTTGAAGGAGATGTACATGCCGAACTCAGTGCCGGCATAGAGGATGTTTGAGTTGGAAGGGTCTTCGCGGACGACACGGGTGGGCTCGTCCGGGGCGATCCCGTTGTGGCCGTCGGTGAGCTTGGTCCAAGTTTTGCCGAAGTCGTCGGTGCGATAAAGATAGGGCGCGAAGTCGCCGAGGAGATAGCGGTAGATGGCGACGTATGCCGTGCCGGGAGCGAAGTTGCCAGGCTCGATATTCTGCACGCGGCCGCCGGGTTCAAGGCCTTTAGGGGTGACGTTCTGCCAGGTCTTGCCGTCGTCTTGGGTGACGTAGACGAGGCCGTCATTGGAGCCGGACCAGATGACGCCGCGCTTCTTCGGTGACTCGCGGATGGCGTAGACGACCGAGTACATCTCTTCGCCGGTGGCGTCGCGGGTAATGGGCTCTCCGGAGCCGTACTGCGTGCCTGCAGGTTTGGAGGTCAGGTCCGGGCTGATGGTCTCCCAGGAGACGCCGCCGTCATGCGTGCGGTGGATGTACTGCGAGCCGTAATAGACAGTGTTGGGATCATACGGAGAGATCTCCATGGGGGCGACACGCTGGAAGCGGTAGCGGAGGGCTGGCGGCTCGTTACCGTAAAGGGACTCAGAGCCGACCCAATAGCGCTGTTCATTGTTATTGGAGCTGAGATTGAGCCGGGAGAACTGACCTTTGCAGCCGCCCCAGACGATGTTGGGGTCATCTAGCTTGGGAATGATGGGGCCCGTCTCGCAGCCGGGGCCTTCGCGGAACTCCAGGCCGTTGCCGAGAGGCAGCGAAGGGACGATGACGGTAGTGTTGTCCTGCTGAGCGCCGTAGATGCGGTAGGGAAACTGGTCGTCGAGCGCGACTTGGTATATCTCCGCGGTAGATTGATTAGCCTGCGTGCTCCAGGTGAGGCCGCCGTCGAGGGAGACGATGGCACCGCCATCGTTGGCCTCGATCATGTAGTTCGAGTCTTTGGGATTGATCCAGAGGTCATGGTTGTCGCCGTGAGGCTCGGGCATGCTCTTGAAGGTCTTACCGCCGTCGAGCGAGCGGAGCCAGCTTTCGTCGCCGAGCCAGACGGTGTCTGGCTTGTTGGGATCAACGCCGAGGGTGTCGTAGTAAAAGGGGCGGGTGATGAGCCGGCCTTGTCCATTGACGAGCGACCAGGTGGTACCCGCATCTTCTGAGCGGTAGAGACCGCCGCCGGGCTTGGCCTCGATGAGGGCATAGATGCGATCGGGTGCGGCGTTGGAGATGGCGACATTGGCGCGGCCGAACAACTCCGAGGGCAGGCCCCCGCCAAGCTTGATCCAAGTGTCGCCGCCGTCCGTGGATTTGTAGATGCCAGCGCCCTCGGTGGCGGGACTTCCGCTGACGATAGTCCAGGGCTTGCGCAGGCCATGCCAGAGCGTGGCGAAGAGGACATTGGAGTGGCCGGGCTGGAACTCAATGTCCGCCGCGCCGAGCGAGGGTGATTTGAAGAGGACCTTGGTCCAGGTCCTGCCGCCATCGCGGGTACGGAAGACGCCGCGCTCCGTGTTGTCTTTAAACGGGTTTCCGAGCGCGGCGACGAAGGCCTCATCTGAATTGTTGGGATTGACGCGGATGGTCGCGATCTGACCGGCGTCGCGAAGACCGATGAACTGCCAAGTCTTGCCCGTGTCGGAGGACTTATAGATGCCCCGCCCGATGGAGACGTTGGACCGGATCTTGGAGGAGCCGGTGCCGGCATAGATGATGCTGGGGTTGGATTGGGAGACCTCTACCGCGCCCATGGAGCCGACGGAGATCTGACCGTCAGTGAGGTTGGTCCAGGTGTGGCCCGCGTCCATAGTGCGCCAGACGCCGCCGCCGACGGTGCCCATGTAAAAGGTGGTGGGCTGCGAGGCAACGCCGGTC
>CAXTRZ010000485.1:0-2239 GCA_964246715.1 uncultured Acidobacteriaceae bacterium
AATCTCCTGAATACGTTTCGTCCGGATGGCCGAGAATTCCTGGCTCAGCATGGTATCAATGCACCAATCAAGCGGGCAGCACAGCCGGAAGAGATTGCAGAGGTAGCGGCATTTCTCGCCTCCGACAAAGCGAGCTTTATCGTCGGCGCGGTAGTCATGGCGGACGGCGGCATGAGCATCGCGATTCCTAGTGAATGAGCTTACACACACCGCAGACTGGGCTAGGCCATCTATAACCGACCGAGTAAAACGTATATGTAGTCTCGCTCCGGTTGTGAGTGAGCCGATAGCTTCTACGTGCCCAAAGAATCCAGCAAAGCCCAGAGTATTGAAGCCAAAGCGAATCTGCTGAGGCCGCGGCAGGAGATTCCACTCAACGACGACGAGCTCCGGGCCGTTGAAGACGGGATCGCCCGGCACGAAAAGCTGGTCGCCAAGCTTGTGTCCTGCCCGACCCCGACTTTCAGATGATTGCGTCCGAGAGTGCGATACGTCGTTCCCGAAGCTCCTCTATCTATGGCGACAGACGAGGCCCTTGCCGTAGACGTACTTGGATAATTACCAACCGGCTGCATCACTTGCCGCAACAGCAAGCGGCATATATACAGTTATGCTTTACAGTTTGACTGTGTATCGTCTAGTCTATTCCTGCGATGTCAAAGAACAGCGGTCAAAACGCCGAAGCGGAATTGCTGCTCACCCTTGGGCTTCTGGTCCGAAGGTTGCGAGCCGCAGGCCTTGCCCAAACGCAGGAGCTTTCCTCTACGCAAATGGCCGTGATCGCGCGGCTTGCGAAAGACGGGCCAGCGACGATATCCGATCTCGCACGCGCGGAAAGTGTGAAACCTCAATCCATGGGCACCGTAATTGCGGCACTCGAACAAATGAGGATTGTTGAGCGGAATCCTCATCCGACCGATGGTCGCCAGGTCTTGATCGCGCTGAGCGCTAAGGGCACAGCCATGCGGGAAAACGTGCGCGACACGAAGCGGGCGTGGCTTGAGCAAGCCGTCTCCAAACTCAACAAAAGAGACAAATAAGTCCTCTTTGCTGCCAGCGAGATCATCAAGCGACTGGTGGAAATGTGAGCAAAGTCGATCGTGACATGAAGAAAGCCAGAATCCCCGCCAGGGAAGGCGCTTTCTCCCATGCGTGGCGAGCGTTACGGCACCGCAACTTTCGGCTCTTCTTCGTAGGGCAGGGCATTTCGGTGATTGGAACCTGGATGACGAAGCTGGCAACGAGTTGGCTGGTGTATCAGCTCACCCATTCGGCATTGCTTCTCGGTGTAGTCGGCTTTGCAGGCCAGATCCTTACCTTCCTGCTCGGTCCGTTTGCAGGCGTGTGGGTCGAACGCCTGGACCGTCGCAGGCTACTGGTATGGACACAAGCGGCCGCCGCAGTTCAATCGCTGGCCATGGCTGTCCTGACACTGGCGCACAGAATCACGTTGTGGGAAGTGATTGCGCTCTCAGCGCTTCAGGGAATGATCAATACGCTCGATGCGCCCGCCCGCCAGTCCTTCCTGGTTCAGATGGTGGACGACAAGAAGGATCTTGGAAACGCAATCGCTATCAACTCCTCGCTCAACAACAGTGCGCGCCTGATTGGGCCAGGGATCGCCGGCCTGGTCATAGGAATGTTTGGGGAGGGCTGGTGCTTCCTGATCGATGGTGCCAGCTACTTCGCAGTGATTGCTTCACTGCTGATGATGCAACTCCGCAGGGCGGACGCCAAGCCCGCGAAAGCCAGCATGTTCGAGCAGATGCGAGAGGGTTGGGATTATGTCCGCTCCTTCCGGCCCGTCCGCAGCATTCTTCTGCTGTTCTCCCTCATCAGCCTCATGGGATGGCCTTACGGTGTGCTCTTGCCAATCTTTGCAGGCCACATATTGCACGGTGGGCCCTATACGCTCGCGTTGCTTACAGGAGCTTCCGGAGTGGGCGCTCTGGTTTCCGCGGTATCGCTCGCGGCCACGAAGTCAGTCGTTGGGCTACCGCGCATGATCCAAATTTCGGCCGCTCTATTCGGAGTGGGACTTATTCTCTTTGGCCTCTCGCATACGCTCTGGCTGTCCCTGCTGCTGATGGGGGTTGTCGGCTTCGGCATGATCCAGTGCGCGTCGGCAAGTAATACCGTCATTCAATCGCTGGTGCCGGAAGACAAGCGCGGGCGCGTGATGGGCTACTACGTCATGGCCTTCGTGGGAGCAGCGCCATTCGGCAGCCTGTTAGCAGGC
>CAXTRZ010000486.1:0-2235 GCA_964246715.1 uncultured Acidobacteriaceae bacterium
GGCGTAGCCAGGAAGCTGCTTGACGACCGTTTCGGCTGGCCCGGCCGCCTTCAGGTCGCCCGGCTTATATGCGAAGCGGACCACGGAGGTGGTGTTGGCGACGTAGACGTACTGCGGGTTGTCCGCGGGGCAGAAGTTGATGCCGAAGGGGTGATCGAGGCCGGTGGCGAACTTGGAGACGGTCTGGACGCGACCGTTGGGGCCGGTGCCGCGCAGGACGAAGACGGTTCCAGCGGCGGAGTCCGAGACGAAGAGGTCGCCGTTGGGGGCGGTGCGGATGAGGCGAGGCTCACGGAAGGTGCCGACGGTGGCGGGACCGTCCATCTGGCGGCGGTTGGAGGCCTGAGACTGGTCGTTGTCGCCGCCGGCGTAGAGGGTGACTTTGAATCCGGGAGGCGCGACGGGCCAGGCATCGGCAGGCTTGGGGACGAGGGAGGGACCGTTATCGACGGCTTCGGAGGGATTGGGCTCAGGGAGGTCGTTGACGGTGATCTTGCGGAGGGTGCCGGGCTTCTGCTGGGTGTAGTCGGCAAAGACCGCCTGGCCTGTAATTGGGCTGGTGGCGGGCTGCTGGGCGTAAGCGGAGGCGATAACGGTTGCGAGGGCGAGGGCAGCGAGGGGGATCTTCATAGAGGGTCTCAGTGACTTAGAGAAGCGGGAGGAGCCGGGCGTTGCACGGAAAAGAGCCTGCGGTTTAGGGGGGCTGCTTTGTCAGAGACGAAGCGCGAAGGGGCGCAGTTTTATGGGAGAGATGCAGGAGCGGAGGGGCGCAGTCTCCAATTCTGTCTGGTTCCGTTATTTCACAGTTCTGTCTTCCACGCGACTGATAAGGGTGGAGGGGGCTGAGGCAGAATACGAGGATGGAATCTTTGCATGAGCCTCGCATCATCTTTGCGGAGCGCTTGGATGGCGGCATTATTGTGCATTTCAGCAATGGCCGCGCGGCGATCTACTCCTGTGCCCTGCTTTTGAGCGTGCTGGACCAGGCGGAGGATGTGCCGGAACCGGACCCAAGCGAGGGCTAAGCTGTGTAGCGAAAGGACTAGGCAGCGGCACGGTTCTTTCGTGCGTTCGTGGTGTTTTATGTTCGTCGGACGATACCCAGAGCGCATAATGGAGTTGCACTCCTTTGGGACTCGGGTTCCCCGGCTATGTCTTTACGCACGTTTAATAACATCCTGCTTCAACGCCTGGATGAGAGTGCGGTCGCGCGTTTGGGCCTGGTTCCGATTACGCTTGAGCTGGGACATGAGATGGAGTTTCCGGGGAACCGGATTGCGCATCTTTTCTTCGTCGAGGAGGGGATGGGCTCCATGACGACGACGTTTGAGGACGGGTCGCAGGTGGAGGTGGGGACCTTCGGGTATGAGTCTGTGATTGGAGTATCCGCGCTGATGGGGAGCAAGCGGAGCCTGAACCGGGTGTATACGCAGATTGCGGGGCGAGGGTACAGCTGCGCGTTGGACTTGGCGCAGCGGGAGTTCGAGCGAGGCGGGATGTTCCAGATGCTGTGTCTGCGGTATGTGCAGGCGCAACTGCTACAGGCGATGCAGAGCGCGGGCTGCAATGCAAAGCACAATGTGGAACAGAGGCTTTCACGGTGGCTGCTGATCTGCGCGGATCGGGCGCAGGGTCTGCGGTTTCGGATGTCGCATGAGTTTCTGGCGGATATGCTGGGGAGCACGAGGCCGACGGTGTCAGTGGCGGCGGGACTGCTGAAGGATGAAGGACTGGTGGAGTATAGCCGGGGGGTCATTCAGATTACGGATCGCGCGGGGCTGGAAGTGAGGTCGTGCGAGTGCTACCGGGTGATCAGGAATCACCTGGATAACTTTGCGGAGTTTGATACAGGCAAGACGGGATAAAGCGTGTTGACGGTTGGGGCGCTGGTCTCGGGTTTGTGTAAGTCGACAAACGAAGACAAGGCAGACCGCAAAGGACGCGAAGGAAGAGCACAGAGGGCGCAAGGTAGAACGGCTGGAGGCGGCATGGCGATGGGCGGTTCCCGGTAAGTGTGGTTGATCTTCCAGGTCGCGCCTTCAACGTTTTGGCTGTGTCTTGGCCCGGCACCTGGGGCCTCGCCCCAGGCTGCTCTAGAACTGGTCTTCGGCCCTGAAGACTCGTTGCCGTTTATAAGGGGAGATTAGGGCTTGCGGGGACGGGCTTGTTCGCGCTGGAGCTCGCGGTAGGCTTCGGATTTGCCGATGCCGCGAAGGCGGGCCACGCGCTTAAGGG
>CAXTRZ010000487.1:0-2229 GCA_964246715.1 uncultured Acidobacteriaceae bacterium
ATGCGCTGGTCTTGGGGACGCGGGATTATGTGAGGAAGTGCGGGTTTAGCAAGGCGTTGGTGGGGTTGAGCGGAGGGATCGACTCGGCGGTGGTGGCGGCGATTGCGGTGGAGGCGCTGGGGGCGAAGAACGTGATGGGCGTTGGAATGCCGAGCGAGTACTCGTCGGAAGGTTCCAAGGACGAGGCAAGGGCACTGGCGGAGCGGCTGGGGATTCGGTTTGAGATGCTGGCGATCCATGACGTAGTCCAGGCGTACCTGGGCACGCTGGAGGGGCTGTTTGCGGGGACGCCGTTTGGGTTGGCGGAGGAGAATCTGCAGGCGCGCAGCCGGGGCACGATGCTGATGGCGCTGAGCAACAAGTTTGGCGCGCTGGTGCTGACGACGGGAAACAAGAGCGAGATGAGCGTGGGATATTGCACGCTGTACGGCGACATGGTGGGCGGGCTGGCGGTGATCGGGGATGTGTGGAAGACGAAGGTGTATGCGCTGAGCCGGTATGCGAATCGCGAGCGCGAGGTGATTCCGCGGGCTACGATGGAGAAGGCTCCAAGCGCGGAGCTGCGGCCGGATCAGAAGGATACGGACTCCCTGCCGCCGTATGAGGTGCTGGACCCGATCTTGGAGGCGTATGTGGAGCAGTACTGCAGCGCGGAGCAGATTGCGCGGGAGCAGGGCGTGGAGGTGGAACTGGTGCGCGGCGTGCTGAAGCTGGTGGAGCGCAGCGAGTACAAGCGGCAGCAGGCGGCGCCGGTGTTGAAGATTACAAGGAAGTCGTTCGGTATGGGCCGGCGGTTTCCGATTGCCGTGAAGTACCAGGTTTGACGAGTTTGGGTTGGACGAAACGTACGGCGGAGGATGGACGATTGAAGAGCGGAATGGCATGGGCGGTTGCACTTACGGTAGGGATCATGGGTATGGCGGGTGCACAGACGACGGCTCCGGCACAGGCTGCGCCACAGACTGCCGCTCCGCAGACAGCCAAACCTGCGGCTCCCGGAACGACTCCGGCGCAGCGGGTTCCGCTGCAACTGCAAACGCTGGACCCGGCGACGAAGGCGGACCCGTTTCCGCCGGCGAATCCGAAGTTCTTCACGGTAGCCTCGCCCACTCTGCAGACGGTGGATCTGTACCTGAAAGCGCTGCTTGGGTATGACGCAAACCGCATCTGGCGGGTGGAGGCGATTCAGAAGACGGATGCGCCGGGCGTTGCGCGGGTGATTGTGTATGTGAGCGACCGGACCGCCAACGCGAAGGTGCAGACAGCGACGTTCTTCGTGACGCCGGACGGCAAGCACGCGATTGCGGATACGGCCGTGACGCCGTTCGGCGACAAACCGTTTGCCGAGAAGAAGGCGATGATCAACGAGCGCGCGAATGGGCCGTTCCATGGCGCGGCGAGCAAGGATTTGGAGTTGGTGGAGTTTGCGGACCTGCAATGCCCGCACTGCAAGGATGCGCAGGCGGTGATGAAGCGTCTTGGAGAGGACTTCCCGAAGGCGAGGATTGTGTATGAGAGCTTTCCGCTGACGGATATCCATCCGTTTGCATTCAAGGCGGCGGCGTATGGCGCTTGCGTGGCGAAGAAGAGCAACGACGCCTTCTTTACCTACGCGCAGGCGGTGTACGACACGCAGGGCGCGTTGACCGAGGACACAGGCGACGACACGTTGAAGAACGCGGCGGCGAAGGCCGGGGCCGATCCGGCGGCGATGGCTGCATGTGCGGCGACGGATGCCACCAAGGCGGAGGTGACGGCGTCCAGCCAACTGGCGGCGGACCTGGGGATCAACGAGACGCCGACGATTCTGATCAACGGCCGTCCGCTGCCGCTGACAGTGCCGTATGAGACGCTGAAGTCGATTATCGTGTATCAAGCGGGGCTGGATGGGGTTCCGGGTGCGGCAGTTTCACCCGAAGGGCATGGTCTCGTGGGCAAGTAACGAAGTTTGCAGACAAGATAAAAGGGCATCGCTGAAGGCGGTGCCCTTTTGTTGTATCGAAGAGTAAGCGGGCACGGCATTATAGTGTTGCGCATGAGCGGAGTCCTTGCAGAGATGGCTGAGGTGAGCGCCGTGAAGAAGACCGCAGGCGTGATGTGGCGCGGTCAGGCGTGGCGCGGATGGGTCTGCGCGGTGACGCTGCTGGTGCTGGCGCTGGGGGCGGTGGAGGATTGGTATGGGCGGACGGATGCGGGGGATCTGTTTGGGTCGGACGGAGTGCAGTACCT
>CAXTRZ010000488.1:0-2226 GCA_964246715.1 uncultured Acidobacteriaceae bacterium
GCAGTTGCTGCGCCCATACCGCTTGTTCCGCCTGTGATCAGTACAACCTTTCCCGCCAGCTTCTTCATGTGTCCGCTTCTCCAAAGTTCTTAGGGTCTCGATGAGGAGCATTCCCGGCATGCGTCGCGTCATGCGCGAAACCCACCGAAGATGCCCTTCGTGTTCTATGGATTTGGAGTGGACGACGAGCGTTGACGATGCGACAATCGTCTGAGATGGAACTCACTGTTCTTTTGGTGAAACAATGAAGAAGTCAATGATGAATCTGAATGAGCTTCAGTACTTTGCCTTGGTGGCGCAGACTAGAAGTTTCACAGCAGCGGCGGAGCGCCTCGGGCTTCCTAAGTCGTCCGTCAGTCGCGCGATTGTTTCCTTAGAAAAGCGTCTGGCTGTTCAACTCCTCCAGCGGACAACTCGTAATGTTCGGCTGACGGAAGCGGGGAAACTCTATCTCACCCACTGCCAGAGAGCCCTCGAGGAGACAGAGCTGGGTGAAATTGCGATAGGCGCCATGATGGACACTCCGAAAGGCATATTGCGCATTGGCACGCATATCGGGTTTGCGCGTTTCGTTCTTGAACCACTGATGAGTAAGTTTTTGCTCCTGCACCCCGACGTAAACGTTCACATCGACCTGCTGCAGACCAAAGAGCGGCAGAGCGATGAGGGGCTGGATCTGGTCATTCGCGCCGGCCCGCTCGAAGATTCCGGTTGGCTGGTTAAGCCTCTAATGCAGATGCGATTTGGCCTCTACGCGAGTCCCATTCTGCTTAAACATCATCGGCGACCGGAGTCACCTGCCGATCTGCAGCGGTATCCATGCATACTGTCCAATTGCACCCCGCTTGGCGAGCCGGGAGGTTACGCTACATGGCGGTTGCAGCGCGAACGGGAAGTGCGCGAGGTGCAAGTGACCGCCCGAGTCGCGGTGCACGACCCGTCGGTCCATCCTGAACTTGGTCGGAAGCGTCTGGGCGTCGCAATGCTCGGTCAGGCCGAAGCTGCAGAAGATGTAAAAGCGCGCAGACTTGTGCGGCTATTGACGGATTGGGAATCGGAGCCGATCAAGCTATACGCCCTTCATCCTTCGCGTCTCGCCGCTTCGCCGAAGGTAAGGTTTTTTCTCGAGTTTTTGGGAAAACAGCTTACGATCGCTTCAGATCCCAAAGCTCTCACTTAGCCGTAGTCCAGATTAGTCCTGTGATACGCGGTTCTGGTCAGTCAGCGGCCCGGTTGCTCTAGAGGAGGCCCGCAATTTGCCAACGCCCTCCTAATGAGACTTTCAGGACTAGTCGCGGTGCTCCTTCCCAGTGGGAATTGCTAAGGCTTTGCTGATCAACGAGACTTCAGGCCTGGCAATTCAGGATGGACACCGGGTCGAAGACCCTGCTCTGTCGCGATCTTCTGGAGTAGTCGCGTCAGTTCCTGCCGTTCCGCTGGAGCAAGCGCAGTGCAGATTCGGTCTTGATGTGCTCTCGTTAGGGTGATCAATTCCAGTGCTACGCCCTGGCCCTTTTCTGTAAGCAGCAGCGTGTAGGATCGGCGGTCCTCCGTACTCTTCTCGCGCCGCACCAGGTTCTTCTCTTCCAGTTCGTCAATCAGCCTGACCAGATTGCTGGGAAACATTCCCAGAGCATCCCCGAGTTCCCGCTGGGTCAGTCCGTCCGCTCGGAAGATTGCCTTGAGCACGCCCACATGGGCCAGACGAAGCCCAAGTGGATCGACCTGCTTGCCAAATGAGCTCTGGCTATGCGAGCCAACCTGTGCGATGAGGAAGGCAAGATCCTCTTGCAAGTCTGATTTTCGATCTCCTAACGGAATGACCGGCTGCCTTCTGCGCATGCATACATGATATAACGATTATGCAAGATGTGCTATCGCCTGATAGGTCGGACAGCAAGAAAGAAGAATGCAATGGAAGTCGCAAAGTGGATTGTCGCGTTGGTTGCTGTGTTCAACTTCGGGGGTTATGTTGCCGACGCGGTGATTTCGTTCACAGCAAAGCAGCACATCCACAATCCACGCTGGCCGCCCCACGCCAAGTTCCACAACGGCCAAACCATGCTGCTGGGTATCGGGTTGGGTCTCTACTCATTATTCCTTCTCTTCGGAACCGGGCAGCTGACGCTCTTGCATTTCTATCTGGCCGCAGTCGCAGCCTCGCTCTACTTCGTGGCGATGCTTCTGTCGCCCATCTTCCCGGGTACCGCCTGGAGCGATCCTGAG
>CAXTRZ010000489.1:0-2223 GCA_964246715.1 uncultured Acidobacteriaceae bacterium
CTATTTGACTGACAACACAGCCTGCAGAGATGACATCTTGGCGGGTTGCCGATGGTGTGTGTACGGGCCTATAGTACGCAGGGCTCCAGGCCAAGAGTGTCTGAAGAGGCGGTGCGTACTTGAATGAAGGCGAATGTGCCGTTTGCCCTGAGCGAATGTGAATCCGAGTCCTATGGATGTCCATCGAAGTTAGTTGGAGATTCATGCAGGACGCGGAGCACTGGCGATGATTACCGAATCACTGATCCCCTTTGGGGAAAAACCCGGAAGACACGAGAAGGAAGAAATTATGTCTGTACTGACTGAGACTCTGCCGACAGAGCAGAGAAAGACGTTGACGCTGGAACAAGAAAAAAATCCGTGGGAGGCGCAGGCTGCGCGGTTTGACCTGGCGGCAAAGAAGCTGAAGCTGGATGACGGCATTTGGAAGGTGCTGCGGTACCCGTCGCGAGAGATCATCGTACACATTCCGGTGCAGATGGATGATGGTCGGATTGAGGTGTTTACGGGGTACCGGGTGCAGCACTCGATTGCGCGAGGGCCGGGAAAGGGTGGAATCCGGTATGCGCCGGATGTGAGCCTGGACGAGGTGAGGGCGCTGGCAAGCTGGATGACGTGGAAGTGCGCAGTGGTGAATATCCCGTTCGGCGGAGCGAAGGGCGGGGTGATCTGCGATCCGAAGCAGATGAGCCAGGGCGAGTTGGAGCGGATGACGCGGCGGTATACGGCGGAGCTGATCGAGTTTATTGGGCCGGAAAAGGATGTGCCTGCGCCGGACATGAACACCAACGAGCAGACGATGGCTTGGATCATGGATACGTACTCGATGCACATGCGGCAGACGGTGACGGCGGTGGTGACGGGGAAGCCGGTCAACATTGGGGGGTCTCGTGGGCGGAGGGAGGCTACTGGGCGCGGGATCAGCGTGTGCTGCGACGTGGCGATGAAGCATTTGAGGATGGACATTGCCGGGTGCCGGGTGATTGTGCAGGGGTTCGGAAATGTGGGGTCTAATGCGGCGCACCTGCTGTACGGGAAGGGGTACACGATCGTCGGGATTACGGAGTACGACGGCGCGCTGTACAACGCGGACGGGATCGATGTGCCGGCGCTGCTGCAGCATCGGGCGAAGGCGGGAACGATCAACGGCTTTGCCGACGCAGAATCCGTGGATAAAGACGAACTGATTACGCGGGAGTGCGAGATCCTGGTGCCGGCGGCGACGGAGAATGTGATTACCAGCCAAAACGCGGCGGATCTGCGGTGCAAGGTGCTGTGCGAGGGAGCGAATGGACCGACGACGATCGTTGCAGACGACATACTGGAGGAGAAGGGAGTGTTTGTGATCCCGGATATCCTGGCAAACGCGGGTGGGGTGACGGCAAGCTACTTTGAGTGGGTGCAGGACCGCATGGGGTACTTCTGGACCGAAGTTGAGGTGAACCAGCGGCTGGACGCGATTATGAGCCAGAGCTTCGCGGACGTGGTGGAATATGCGACGTCGCACGAGGTGAACAACCGGATTGCGGCGTATATGCTGGCGATCGACCGGGTGGCTTATACAACAAAGCAGCGTGGGATGTATGCGTAGATTTGGTTACTGAGCTGGGGTGGGCGAGGGTGCCGGGAGGCATTTACACCCACCCCGGCACTTTGCGCAAAATATTCAAAAGAAAAGGCTTTAGGCTTGTATCTACATGATGTGCCGGCGTGCCGAATACCCTACCTTGGTGACCTGCTTGCAAGTTACCCCGAGTGGGGAAGGGACGTTGGGTGCAGTGGCCTACGTGATGGGATTGCGGCGCTTTTCCAGATTGGCGAAGAGACTCCGGATGAGGCGGCGGGCGGGGTCTTCAACGCCTTTGAAGAGAAGGAGGGAGACGAGCAGGAGGACCAGGGTGGAGAGGGTCATGCGCAGGAGGTCCGAGGCGGGGTGGAGGCGGACGAGGACGTGATCCAGGGCAAGGTTGACCCAGGATTTGACGGGCATCTGCATGAGATAGACGGAGTAGCTGATGCCGCCGCCGAGGATCATGAGGCGGGTGGAGAGGAGGCGCGAGAGCAGGGTGCGCTCAGCGGCGAGGCCGAAGATGAGCAGGGAGAAGGCAGCGACGATTAGTGAGGGCCAGGGGCTGGGAGAGCGGCAGAGCAGGGCGAGGGGGAGGGCGGCGGAGCACCAGGTGAAGAGGCCGGAGCCGAAGAGGCGGGAGTAGTGGGTGGGTG
>CAXTRZ010000490.1:0-2222 GCA_964246715.1 uncultured Acidobacteriaceae bacterium
CGCGCATGTCCGGCACTAGAACCGAATAGCCTGCGTCCGCGAGAAGAGGCATAACTTTGTACCAGCTAGAGGCGGTGCCAAGGAATCCATGCCAGAGCAGCACAGGTTTTCCATGCGGGTTTCCTCCTAACCAGTAATGCAGACGAATTCCGTTGACCGCTACAGTTTCGCTACGAAACGATGCTATTTTGGGCGCGTCAGTCTGAGTCATTGTTGATCTCCTAGGACGCTGGGTGCATCATTGGCGCTGAGCCGACGAGTAACTCGATCAACTCGCTGCCTGCAGGTGAAGCCCAGTCCTGCACTAATTCAGCAATCGCTGTGTTGGTCGTGGTCAGCACGACGCCTGCTTGTTGCATGCGCTGGCGAGTCACTTCTTCCTGAATTCCCCACGAGCTACCGGAGGCATCGAGAATCGCTTGGACGTTTTATAGCCGAGTTGGACGGCACTGATGCTTGGGAACACGAGGCAGATGTCTGTGGTAACGCCTCCCATAATGAGGTTCTTGCGCCCGGTTGCCTCGATCGCTCCGCTGAAGTTCGGATCGGCCCATGCATTCACGATGCCGACTCTCTTGACGCGGTGCTTGTATGCGTCCGGCGCGGCGCTCTGGAGCGCGGGCGAGATTGGCCCTTGGATGTGATCCTCCTGACTTGATGTCATCACGATGGGCATCTTGAGCTTGGTTGCAGCGGTTGCCAGCATGACTGCATTCCGCAGTGACACGTCTGAACTTGAAGATCGGATCAACTGCAAGGTGCCAACCTGGTAATCGACGAGGACAAGAGCGGAATTTTCGGGCGTGAACTGTCCGCGCATCTCGAATTCTTGCTTAGGTGTATTGGACATGGCATAGCTCCTTGGACGAAATTACAGAATGGACTTTCGGTTTGGTCATGCCTGTGCATTGAGTTCTTCAAAGAAAGATCGTAAGGTGCGCGGTTCGCGCCCGAGGATCGCCCTAAGTGTTGTGGTATTGCCGAGCAGAGCATGCTTGTCGTACCAATCGAACATGCGCGTGAGCTTCGCTGGCGTATTCGCTTCCATAGGAAACTCTATCTTGATCGGCTTCACCGGCTTCCCAGCAACTTCGCTCATCAACGCAGCCAGATCATGCCGGTTCATCTTGCCTTCGGCACATAATTCAAACGTGCCATATAAAAGGCGGTCCTCGGTCAACGCGATCGCCGCCACTTCGGCAACGTCGCGATAGTCGACACGTGTGAAGCTAGTTTCGGTGGACCATGGTTCGCCGTACACACCACTCGCCTTCATCTTTGCCCAGGCCCCGATGAAGTTCTGGAAGAACATAGCGGGCTGCAGGAACACGTACTCCATGCCAGAGTCGAGAAGTGCCTCTTCCACCGGTGCCTTGTCGGCATGGTTCACGAGTTCGCTCAGGACTGGGTGAATCACGGAGGAAAACACTACGCGCCGCACGCCTGCCTGCTTAGCAGCCATAACAAATTGCTTGCCGACTTCAGCTTCATTCTCAAGAGAAGCCGGGGCGATGTAGAAGACGGCGTCCATCCCTTCCACCGCATTGGCCACTGCTGCTGCGTCGGAGAGCTCGCCCACTACAATTTCGGTGACGCCGAGCTTCCGTACTTTGGGCTCATCGTCTTGCGTGTGAACAAAGGCACGAACGGATACATGTCGTTTGAGCAACTCCGGTACGACGAGGCTTGCGGACGGACCTGCCGCCCCCACCGCGAGAACTTTAAGTGCATTGTGATCGGCTTGCATAGTTGGTTCTCCTTTATGTGTATGAGCATGTCAGTTTTTGATCTTCCCGCCGTCCACTACAAGCGTTTGGCCGGAGATGAAATCCGCATCAGGCGAGCACAGAAGAAAAACAGGCCCTGCCAAATCCTGGGGCTGCTCATCCCGCTTGATGGCCCTGAGTTCCTTCTGCGCGTTGACCAACTTCTCGGGCAGGCTGCGGAGTACAGGTTCGGTCAAGGTCAGCCCGGGAGCGACGATGTTGATGGTGATGCCGTAGCCGCCTATTTCCATCGCGAGCGAACGTGTGAACCCCACAATGCCGGCCTTCGCAGCCACGTAGTGTGTTTGCCCGACAACGCCCTCGAACACCGATGCAGAACCGATGTTTACAATCCGTCCCCAACCATGGCTCTTCATCAACCGTAGTAACGTGTGCGTCATATGGAAGGCTCCGGTCAAATTGATTGCGATGACCTCCTGCCACTGCGTCGGCGTC
>CAXTRZ010000491.1:0-544 GCA_964246715.1 uncultured Acidobacteriaceae bacterium
GCCTTCAGCGAGGTACCCATGTCGCTCTGGATCGAACTAAAGATCGAGTCGAAGACGCTTAGAAACTGACCATGGGCTAACGTCGGCACGCCTGCACCCATGCAGGCGACGAGGATACCGGTTGCGGCTTTCTTCTTCCAGCGTAACCGGGCTGAAATCGGTTCCTTGGAGGTCAACTGCTCAGCGAGCGGGGTATCGCTGGAAGGTACTCGGGAATTCGTGTTTTGGTCGGTTTTCATTGGGCAATCGCCTCCTGCATCTCTCCGGACAACTCAACGGGGAGCGGACCTATCTCAGCAAGCCCGCGGGGATACTTCTGAGCAAGCTGCTCGTACGCTTCGATCAGTGACGTACCCTTGCGTCGACCCAGCCACCACCTACGGAAGTGCCGTTCGCGTGCGTAGGTTGTTGTGATCCAGTAGTCCACCGCGCTCGGAACGATCCGGATGGCGTGCGTGGACTCTGCCTTTTCGCCAAGCGCGATCAGGAATTCAGCGCTGTGCCCCTTTTTCGGGTGGGCGAAGGGCTTGACCTGGTTCTGCGC
>CAXTRZ010000491.1:554-2219 GCA_964246715.1 uncultured Acidobacteriaceae bacterium
TCATTTAGGTGAACATGATCCCTGAGCGCGGTCATATCACCCGGTTGCTTGCCGATAATCTTCGTCGTCGCGTTCTTGACGATGCCGGCGCCGTGCTCGTTTGGGCGGTCTGCCGTACCGACGAAGTCTTCCGGTGTCTGGCTAATGCCCCAAACACTTGCGTTCCGCTTGCGGGCAGTGCGAAACAGCTGCACCACCACGCTTGCAAGGATTGGCGATTCGAGCAGAGCCCAGCACTCATCGAGCAGGACGATGCTCGGCTGCCCTGTAGCTCCCGACGCGCGATAGGTCGCGGTATGAGCGATCAGCAAGCTCATGGCGCGCTCTAGGCGCGGATCGTCCTTCAACTTCTCTACATTGAAGTAGAGCCAAGGATTGTTCAGCCGAACCGTGGTGGGTCGGTCGAATAGCCTTGCGTACGGACCTTCATCCACCCAGGCGCGGAGTTTCGTCGAGGCCATCTGGGCCATGGCATTGATCTTCTGGTTGCGGTCCCGGTCTTGCCAGTGCGCTAGTTCAGCGGCCAGATCTCCAAACAGAGGTATGGGATTCGACGACTTTGCGCTGCACCGTTTGTACGTGGAGGCAATGGCCTCGAGCAGAACGCTGTCGAGGAGGTCGATGTCCAGGTCCGGGGGAGTGTTCTCTCCCAACATGTGGCGGGTCAGGTTCTTTAGAAAGGAGATCTGATCGTTTGAAGGCCTGTCCTCCCCCTTGGGCAGGTCCCAGGGATTGATCGTCTGGTCGCTATCCAAGGACATTTCGATCATCTCGCCGCCCATCAACTCGACCAGCGGCTGGTAGGAGTCTCCGCGTTCCAAGATCGAAATAAGAGGATTCGCCCGAGCCGCCATCAAGAGCATCTGCTGCGCGGCCAGGGTCTTGCCGCCTCCGCTCTTCGCCATAAGGAGCCCATTCGCGTCAGAGAGGTCCGGATCGAACATCGAGAAAGGGATGAGTTGTCGAAATGGAGTTTCGAACAAGATCAGAGGGCTGCGTCGTGTGCCGGTCCAGGGCATCTCGACGGGCACCAAGTCGGCCACATTCGAAGTGAGCATGTCTTGATCCCGCTTGTCCGGGTCCGCCATGCCGGGCAGCGTTCCAAGAAAGATCCGGCGCTTGGCGATCGTTTCCATCACTGCCTTTGCCCCGTTCATGTGTGTGAAGGCGTTCAGGACTTCTTGGGTACGATTGGCGAGATCGCGCTCGGCTCGCTCGAGCCCGCCGAAGGTAACGGCCGGTTGAGAGGTGCGCACCACGACCGATAAGCTCAGCTTCGCCGTCTTGAGAGAGGAGGAGATGATGTCTCGCTGCACCTGGATAAGCTGAGCCTGCGCGACCTCCGCCTCGGGGTTGGACTTGAAGTTTCCGTTTGCATCCTTTTGGGCGGCGGTCATCTTCTGCAGGCGCTTCTTGTAACTCTTGAGAACCTTGACCTGGTCAGGGATGACGACTTGCCCGCTGATTACCACCGGAAAGCCCAACGTCGAAAACTTCTGCAGCATGCCGGGAAACGTGGCATCCGGCAGCTCTTTGAGACTGACAACCGAGTAGAGGTAGCCATCGATGTTGAGGTAGGTGTCGGACTCGTTCAGAATGCTCGATTGCGTCGCCTGCTCGCGGGCGCTTCGATACTCGATCATCTCCTCGCCCGGAGTGTATGGG
>CAXTRZ010000492.1:0-1225 GCA_964246715.1 uncultured Acidobacteriaceae bacterium
CTCGGGAGCTGCGAAGCGCTTTAAGAAGACTGGGACCGGCAAGTTCAAGCGGGGCCACTCGAAGATGCGCCACATCCTGACGTCCAAGAACAACAAGACCAAGAGCCGGCTAGGTAAGGCTGGGTTGATCTCGGACGCGGATCATTACAACGTATCCCGTATGCTGCCGTACGCCTGAGCTGACGCCTGGGTGAGTTGTTTTGTTCGAGTGGGCCGGAATGCGACTTGGCCCCTGGATTAGCCGGCTGGCGAACTCCATGGAGAGCAGGGCTTGTAACGCGAGTGAAGTGGAACCCTTTCCACCAGCCGCTTAAACGAAGGACGCAAAAGGAGAGGTACGATGCCCCGTGTTAAACGGAGTACGAAACGCGCGGATCGCCGGCGCAAGATTCTCAAGCGGGCGAGCGGGTATTTTCTTACCAAATCGAAGCTGTACCAGGCGGCGCAAGAGGCTGTCGAGCGCGGACTGAAGTTCGCGTACTCAGGCCGGAAGCAGAAGAAGCGGCAGTATCGCTCGCTGTGGATTGTGCGCATTGGCGCGGCTGCGCTGAAGAACGGGATGAGCTATTCGACGTTCATCAATGGGCTGAAGCTGGCGGGCAATACGCTGGATCGCAAGATTCTGGCGGACATTGCGGCGAATGACGCGGCGGGCTTTACGGCGCTGGCCGAGGTCGCGAAGTCTGCCCGAGCCACTGCGGCCAAGAGTCATGCGGAACGGCAGAAGGCAGCATAAGTTCCGAAACGAGTGAAAGTTTGATGGGAGGGGCACGGCTTTTGGAGCGTGCCTCTCTTTGTTTGTTAGAAGACGGTATTCTGGGAGCTATGGCAACGACTGCGACGTATCCGCCGGGGACTGGGAGTTTGCCGGGCCGCGAGGGCCCGGAGGGGAATGGTGCGTTTGAGAGCTGGGGGCGGTATCCAAAGTACACGGCGAACGTGGTGCCGATGCACTGGCAGCAGGACTTTCCGGCGAATGTTGCGGGGCTGCACAATGGGGCGCTGCCGGTGGGAATGGGGCGGAGCTATGGGGATAGCTGCCTGCTGCATGAGGGAAACCTGCTGTTGACGACGGGAATGAACCGGCTGCTGGGGTTCGACGCGGAGACGGGGGTGCTGACGGCGGAGGCGGGGGTGACGCTGGCGCAGATTCTGGACTTCGCGGTGCCGCGCGGGTTCTTTCTGCCGGTGACGCCGGGGACGAAGTATGTGACGCTGGGCGGGG
>CAXTRZ010000492.1:1235-2210 GCA_964246715.1 uncultured Acidobacteriaceae bacterium
ACCTTGCCGCGGGCAAGCGCGGTCTGGTGCGGGCGAGGCGCGGCGGTGCCGTCGTGGTGCGTGCCGGCGGCGGCCTGCATGGGGCCGATGCCGGCGGCCTCGAGGTCGGCCGCGGTGTACACGGCCAGCACGCCGGGCAGGCACAAAATGCTGCCGGAAGCGCGCAGCAGTCCGCCGACGAGGCCTCCCGCCGGGTGGCGGAACTCGGCGGCGCCATCGCCAATGATATTCATGGCAAGAATCATCACGTGGCGGGGACGTTTGGGCGGCATGTCAGGCAATTCGAGCTGGTAAGGAGCGATGGGTCGCGGCGGCTGTGCTCGCAGACAGAGAACCCGGACTGGTTTGCGGCGACGATCGGCGGGCTGGGGCTGACCGGAATGATTACGTGGGCGCAGGTGCGGCTGCGGCCGATTGTGTCGCGGCTGATTGACTACGAGGGGATTCAGTTTCATGGGATTGATGAGTTTCTGGACCTAACGCGGCAGAGCGAGCAGGTGGAGTACACGGTGAGCTGGATTGACTGCGCGAGCACGGGGAAGAACTTTGCGCGGGGTATCTTTATGCTGGGCGATCATGCGAAGGCGCCGGGCGAGCTGAAGCCGAGTCCGGAGCCGAAGCTGGTGTTTCCGTTCGACGCGCCGGGGTGGGCGCTGAACCATACGACGGTCTCGATGTTCAACTTTGCCTACTTCAACAAGCAGATGAAGCCGAATGTGCGGGCGAAGCAGGACTACGAGCCGTTCTTCTATCCGCTGGACAAGGTGCTGCACTGGAACCGGATGTATGGGAAGAGCGGGCTACTGCAGTTTCAGTATGCGATTCCATGGGGCGCGGCGCGGGAGGGGACGATCGCGATTCTGCAGGAGGTGGCGAAGAGCGGGCTGGCCAGCTTTCTGGCGGTGCTGAAGGCGTTTGGGGATGTGCCGAGCCCGGGGCTGATGAGCTTTCCGCAGCCGGGGATTACGCTGGCGC
>CAXTRZ010000493.1:0-2204 GCA_964246715.1 uncultured Acidobacteriaceae bacterium
AGTCCCAACCGCTCCCGGCGCTCCCGCATGTCGGCAATCTTCTTCCCCACCACCTCCGGCGGATCCCCATGCATCAGGTACGCATCGCACTTTGCCGCGATTAGATTCTTCGCCGTCTCGCTCTCCCCACCCGCATACAACGTCGGCCGCCCTCCCTTCGTCGCCGAAGCCGCGGGTACCCCGGAAAACCTTCGTTGTCCTAAAGGCTTAGGCGAAAGTACATTCTCGCGCACGTCATACAGATCTCCCTTATGCGTAAATCCCTGCCCCTGCCAGCACCCATCCACCACGTCGATCCACTCACTCGTCCGCGCATATCGCTTGTCGTGCTCGTCGAACTCAATCCCATACTTCGTCGATTCATCCCGCCACCAGCTCGACACCACATTCAGCGACAACCGCCCCCCGCTGATCTGGTCGATGTTCGCCGCCTGCTTCGCCAGCGTCGCCGGGTTGTGAAACGTAGGCCGAACCGCCACCATCAGCTCCAACTTCTTCGTTACCGCCGCCAGCGCCGCCGCCGTACTCCACGCATCCAGGCTCTCCGCCTCCACGCACTTAATATCGTTCAGGTTCAACTCCGCAATCAGCGTCAGGTCGTACCCAATCTCCTCCGCACGCTGGCATAGCCTGCTGCAATACTCCCAACTCGCCTCCATGCCCTCATCATCGAGATTCCTCAACCACCCGCCAAACACCGGCAGCCAAAATCCGTAACGCACTTAGTACCCCACCCCAGCCGCCACGCCCTCGCGAGCCTCCATCGCCGCCGCCTGCTCCGCCTCCAGCCAGTCCACCAGCTTCGCAAACGGGTCGAACCCAATCACATTCTTCCCATCCGCCACAAAGTTGCTCAGCGCATTCGTGTCGTAGTAGTACCGCTGCCCATCGCGATCGTCCGTGATGTACTCCACGCCGCCAATATCGATCTGTGAAGCCTTCATGATCCGCTCCACATCCGCAATCACTTCAGCAGGAGGCGTATAAGCCTCCACTGTGATCCCACTCTTCGGCGCATCGATCGCGCACGCCGCCCGGTTCAGATCCACTCCTGTCGTCGTCCTGCAGATATCCGCCGGACACAAATCGAACGTCTCGCCTGTAATATGTACTTTGATCGCGTACAAATACCTTCCGTTCAGCACCTCCACGCGCACAATATGCGCATCCCGCGCCGGAATAAACTCCTGCACCAGCGCCGTCGAGTCCAACCCGAACGCCAGTCCCTCCGCATCCTCCGCCGGCCGCGCCGCCGCTGCCTCCACTTGCGAGAGGTGATCGAACCGCTTCACCCCCGCTCCACTTCCGCCGATATTGGGCTTCACCACCACCGGAAACCGCAATCCCTCCGTCGCGGCGGGCGCCTGCGAAGCCCGATGTATCACCCGAGCCTTCGGGTACGGGATTCCCAGCTCTTCCATCAGCGAAAGCTGCCCCGCCTTGCTCAGCTCAGACCGGAACGCCGCCAGCCCATTCAGCACCCTCACCCCCCGCGCCTCCAGGTGCTCCAGGAACCCCGTCGTATAGAAGATCTGATCCCCATGCCCGCGATTCCATGCGCTCGGGCTCATCCGGTTGAACACCACCGCGTACTTCTCCTCCGGATGGTCCGCCGGTGAGTAGCTATGCGTCACCGCATCCAGCTTCACATAGGCCGTCCCCCGCCGATCCAGCTCCGCAAACAGCGGCTTGAACCAGTTGGGCTGCTCGTAATAAATCGCAATCGGAAGCATCGCATCGGCCATTGGAATCTCCCCTGAATCAGTACAGTCCTTCCAGCATAAATCCACGCCAACGGAGCGTTATTGCGGAGGAACCGTCCCCGCCGCCCGATCCGCCTTGTCCTGCGCCTTATCCGCCTTCTTCTGCTGCTTCGTATTCAACGCCTTCCGCTCAGCCTTGTCCGCCTTCGCCTGAGCCTTGTTGGCCTTCTCCTGCTGCTTCAACTCGCTCTTCGTCATCGC
The DNA here is from genome assembly GCA_964246715.1 of uncultured Acidobacteriaceae bacterium. Taxonomy (GTDB): domain Bacteria; phylum Acidobacteriota; class Terriglobia; order Terriglobales; family Acidobacteriaceae; genus Edaphobacter. Next base: position 1,965 of record CAXTRZ010000493.1, read on the forward strand.
CGTCGTCTGCGTATTTGTCTGGCACACGCTCGCGCCGGCTCCCAACGCCACCATCAGCACCGCACTCATCCACATTCGCTTCATCGCACAACCCTCCGTTCTTATAGGATGACCACACCCCTTCCTAAGCTGCCTTCTCCACCAACCTCAATTCCTCCGCACACTCATTCATTTATCCCTAAACTAATCCAGCACCCATCCCCGATCCCCCACCCGGAGGCACCAGGATTGCACAAGAAG
>CAXTRZ010000494.1:0-936 GCA_964246715.1 uncultured Acidobacteriaceae bacterium
ATCGTCGTTCGTCGGAACCGCCGCCGAACGGCACGTCTTCGCCAAGACCGGCACCCTGGGCGAGTCCCGTGCCCTCAGCGGCTACCTCACCGCCGGCTCCGGCGCCACCGTCGTCTTCTCCATCCTGGTCGACAACCACCTCCCCACCTCCACCCCCGAACACCCGAATCCGGACCGCGCCATCATGGACCGCATCGTCGAGACCATCGCCACCGGCAACTGACCGGCGCGCCTTTGATGCAGGCAGCGGGCGAAAATACTCTCAGTGAACAAGGCCGCTCAACTGATCCCCTCGCTGGCGCTCGCCGCGCTGCTCGCCGGCTGCAACTCCACTCCGCCGCCCACGCCGCTGACCCAGTTGAACCCCCAGCAGGCGCGCGGCCATGAGACCTTCCAGGCCCGCTGCGCCATCTGCCACTACGACCGGCAGAGGGGCGACCTCCACGGCCCGTCGCTGCTGGGCGTCTTCAAAAAGCCCGCCCTGCCCAGTGGAGCCGCCGCCACTGACGAGCGCGTCACCGCCACCATCCTCCATGGCCGCAACAACATGCCCGCGCTCGCCAACCAGATCGACGCCGGCGACCTCAGCGACATCCTCGCCTACCTCCATACCCTGTGAGCGAGACGCCCGAGCAAGTTCGAACCCCAGACCCCGCCGCCCGCGGCAAGCTCCTCCCCGGCGTCGCCGGCATCGCCATCTTCCTGCTCGTCCTCACGCTGCTCAACGTCTTCGGCGCCATGTCGAACGCCTTCGGTCCCGGCCGCGGCAAAGTCGGCGTCCTCGCCATCTGCACCCTGCTCGTCATCGGCATCTTCGGCCTGCTGCGCATGCTCCGCTGGGGATGGGCGCTCGTCCTCGCGGGCTGCCTGCTACTCTGCTTCGGCGACTTCTACTTCTATCGCCTGGCGCACAGCATGTTTTTTCTCATCCGCGGC
>CAXTRZ010000494.1:946-2202 GCA_964246715.1 uncultured Acidobacteriaceae bacterium
TCTTTATGCTGCTCTTCTTCCTCTACCTCATCCGCCAGGACGTTCGCGACCGCCTCGTCTAAACGCATACAATAAAACAACGATGGCCCCCGCGCTCGACACCTCGGAACTCATCCAGATCAACCTCGCCCCCAAGGTCCCGGTCCGCAAGCCCGAGTGGCTCAAGGCCCGCGCCCCCGGCGGCGAGACCTTCCACGCGCTCAAAAAGATGGCGCGCGAGCTCAACCTCCACACCGTCTGCGAGTCCGCCCAGTGTCCCAACATCGGCGAGTGCTGGAACCAGAAGGCCGCCACCTTCATGATGCTCGGCAATCTCTGCACCCGCCGCTGCGGCTTCTGCGCCGTGCCCAAGGGCCGCCCCGAGTCCATCGACCTGGACGAGCCCCGCCGCGTCGCCTACGCCGTCGCCCAGCTCGGCCTCGCCCACGCCGTCATCACCAGCGTCAACCGTGACGACGACAACCTCGGCGCCGCCCAGGCCTTCGTCTCCGTCATCGAAGAGATCCGCCTGCAGTCTCCCGGCACCCGCATCGAAGTCCTCACCCCGGACTTCCAGGGCAGCGAGGCCGCCCTCCGTCTCGTCGTCGCCGCCCGCCCCGAGATCCTCAACCACAACATCGAGACCGTCCCCCGCCTCTACCGCGTCGCCAAATCCGGCGGAAAATACCCGCGTTCGCTGCGCTTCCTGGAGCAGACCAAAGAAATCGCAGCCGAATCCGGCCACACCCAGGTCACCAAGACCGGCATCATCGTCGGCCTTGGCGAGGAGATGCATGAGCTGCTCGCCGTCTTCCGCGACCTCGCCGACCGCAAAGTCGACATCCTCACCATCGGCCAGTACCTCCGGCCCAGCAAAGACCACCTCGTCATGAGCCGCTTTTACACCCCCGACGAGTTCGCCTTCCTCAAGCACGAAGCCCTCGCCATGGGCTTCAAACACGTCGAATCCGGCCCCCTCGTCCGCTCCAGCTACCACGCCCAGGAGCAGGCCCAATCCACCGGCCTCGCATAACGTCCAACCAAAATGACAATACGCGGAAGGTTGACCCAGGAAGAATCAGACCAACTCTTCAAACTGACCATGCCGTTCCTTGGTCTCAATCTTCCCAATCTTCTGCTCATTATGTTAGCAACTCTTCCATTGATGGAAACGTTTCACAAGCTCTTTCATTCGCTATTCCACTCACCCGAGACTTGGGCTATGGTCGGGTGGACATGGGCCATCTGCCTCACCGTCATGGCCGTGCTTCTTATCT
>CAXTRZ010000495.1:0-2188 GCA_964246715.1 uncultured Acidobacteriaceae bacterium
GGCGCGGTGCGCTGAGCGTCTTCCATGCGGCGGGCGAGGCGCTCAATCTCGGCTGCGGCGGCGCGGAGGGCGGCGGAGCCGTTGCGGCGGACGTCCGGGACGACCTCGTCGTTGATGTAGGTGACGAGTCGCTTGACCTCGACCTCGACGGTTCCGGCGGCGTCGCGGAGGGTCTGTTCAAAGCGTTGACGGTTGTCGGGGTTCATAAGCAGACTCTCTCTTTCGGGCGGTACGGCGCCGGCTCGTACAAGGTCTTCTTCTCGGCCGCGTTGACAGGTACGCTAGCATGAGTATGCGGAGTTTCGCCGCGAGCAATCGAGCGAAATCCGCATTGCGGTGCTGAGTTGGTAACGCGGAGGGTGCGCCGGGACGGGCGCTTCCGTACAACTTAGCTACAGGTCTGGGCGTCCGATCAGAACAGACCATGTTGTTTGAGCGATCTACGCTGGCGTCCTTCAGCGAACGTTGCAAGCACGGAACTGAGGCGCCATGGTCTTGCGATGAAGAAGACGGCGCCGGAAACTGAGGAAGAACGTTTTGTCCAAGCGAAGAGCGGCGCAAAGGTCTTGCCGAAAGAGTGTGTTGGGTACTGCGGTATGCGCGGCGGCGGCATTGGGAGCAATGGCGTTGCAGACGAGCGAGGCGTTGGCGCAGGATGCCGGCTTGCCTGACTCGCCGGGATACTCCACAAGTGAGCCTGCGCCTGGGCAGTCGGCCGGAACGCCGGGTCCAACGGGAACACAGCGCGCTACAAGTCACTTCGACAAGGTGATCGAGCCAGGGGAGCAGGCGACGCGCCTGACGGCTGGGGATAAGGTGCTGCTGGGGATTCGCGAAAATGCGACCTTCGGTTCCGTGGGGGGATGGATCCTCAGCGCGTCCTATGAACAGGCAGTTAACAGCAGCCCCAACTATGGCCAGACGGGGAAGGGCTACGCACAGCGCTTAGGAGCGGCGGCTGCGAGAAACGTCTCTGAAAATATCTTTTCCGATTCGGTGATTGCGCCGATCCTGCATGAAGATCCTCGGTACTACAAGCTGGGGCCGGGGAACAACTTTTTCAAACGGCTCTTCTACTCCGGGACGCGAGGTCTCATCACGCGAACTGACGGCGGGCGGCAGACGATCAACTTCGCCAACATCGGGGGGGATTTGGGCGGCTCTGCGGTGACGCAGCTCTACTATCCTTCGGGGAATCGGAACTTTAACCAGGTGATGTCGACGTGGGGAAGCTCAATTGGCGGGGACGCGCTAGGGTACGTGGCGGACGAGTTTCTTTCCGGCTTCCTAACCACGACGCACCTGAAGAAGTCGAACTAACAAGGGCCACGGAAGTCAGCATGTAAGCCTGCCGTCTCCCCCCAACGTCTTTGCTTGTGAGGATGCAGGACATGCGCCGGGTGCTCTTCGCCACTCTTCTGACGATCACCGGGGCGCAGGCCCAGAGCGTGTCGGCGTCAGCCGGCAGTGCGCTGCCGGACTCGCCAGGAGCGGCGCAGATGGCCCAGCAGGGCGCAAAGCCTGCTCCAACTCCGAAGTGCGATCCGGGGGCGAAGCCGGATCCGGCGGACACGGCCGGCTTGAGCCAGGACCAAAAGATCAGCGCGCAGAATCCGTGCAACGTAAAGGCTCCGACGTACAAGCTGTTCCTGAACGATCCGGGACCGTTTCCTCTGACGTCGCGGCAGAAGGGCGTTCTGGCCGTGCGGGATGTGATCGATCCGTTCAACCTGCTGACGATTACGGCGAACGCGGCGTTTACGGTGGGGATTGACTCGCACAGCGCGTATGGGCCGGGGATGAAGGGCTTCGGGCGCGATGTGGGATACAGCTTTGCGCAGGACGCGACGGGGGAGTTTATCGGGACCTACGCGGTATGCTCGCTGCTGCACCAGGACCCGCGCTACCACCGCGAGCCGCATGCGACGACGATCCGGCGCGTGGGACATGCGCTGAAGCATACGGTGATCTCGCAGCATGACGATGGGACGCCGATGCCGAACTACGAGAACTTCATTACCTACCCGGCCTCCGCGGAGCTCGCAAACCTTTATGTGCCGGGGGTGCATGGCGATGCGCCGTCCCCAGTGGCGAGGATTCTGACCGGGCTGGCGACCGACCCGGTGAACAACATCATCACGGAGTTTCTGCCGGACTTTGCACGGCGATTCCATGTCCGGGTCGTGTT
>CAXTRZ010000496.1:0-2187 GCA_964246715.1 uncultured Acidobacteriaceae bacterium
TGATGGACCTGCTGAGCGTGACCGACGATGGGCGACTGGCGGTGATGGAGCTGAAGGCGGAGGAGGATCTGCACCTGGCGCTGCAGGGACTGGATTACTGGGTGAGGGTGCGGTGGCATCACCGGCAAAATCCGGACGCAGCGACGGGGCTGGGGGAGTTCCAGCGGCATGGATATTTTGCGGATGTGCGGCTGTCGGAGTTGGACCCAAGGCTTTACCTGGTGGCTCCGGCGCTGCGGATTCATCCGGCGACGTAGGTGGTGCTGGGGTATCTGTCGTGGGGGGTGGAATGGGTGCTGGTGGCGGTGGATGAGCGGTGGAGACAGGGAGTGAAGGTGGTCTGGCGGAAGAGGCCGGGTGGGAGTGAGGGGTGACGTCCACCGGCAGATACTCCAAAATCCTCCAGGGATTAGGGTTAGAGGTAGACCGCGCGGTCTTTCGCTCCGAGCTGGTGAGGTGCGGGGGTGCTGGGATGACTGAGGGTCCACGGTGCCCAGGTTTAGGGGTTAGCGATGGTGATGGCCTCGCCGAGGTATTCGTCTGAGGTGAGCTGGTCGACGAGGAACTGGGCAAGGTCGGCGCGGGTGAGGGAGGAGGCCTTTTGTTCGCCTTCGAGGACGTTGACGGTGCCCTTAGCGTCGTGGTCTGAGAGGATGGGAGGGCGGATGATGACGAAGTCGAGGCCGCTCTGAACGACGGCGGACTCCATGTGCTCCTTGTCGGGAAGGGTGCCGCGGAGGAAGGTGGGGAGCAGGATGTGCTCGTAGAAGTAACCGGCGTGCTCCTTGCTGAATCCCGCGCCGAGGACGGAGATGACGAGGAGGCGCTTGACGTTGTTGCGGCGCATGACATCGACGATGACGCGGGCGGAGGAGGACTCGAGGTCGGTTTCGAGGTAGGGGGTGGAGCCGCCGATGGCGTCGATGACGGCGTCCTGGCCGAGCATGACCTGGTCGAGGCGGGAGGGATTGCGGACGTCTCCGTGGACGATGTCGACGCCGATGGGGAAGTCTTCGTGTTTGTGGTCGTCTGGATGTTCGTGCTGGTGGACGAGGGCGGTGACGGTGTGGCCGGCGGCAACGGCGCGCTCGACGATAAGTTTGCCGGTCTTGCCTGCGGCGCCGATGACGAGAACCTTCATGGGAAAACCTCTGGTGGGTAAGATGCAGGGAAGAGAGAAGGCGGGGACAGGAGGCTCGACACCGATTCCGCCGATTGGATGATCTTCATCAAGCGAGTGGAGGCTGAAGGCAGAGAGCCGACCATGGATTTCATGGATGGTCGCGGATCAAAGGCAAGGATCTTTGTGTGTGAGTCAGGCTGATGGATGATGGTCGCTGTCTGCGCGGAAAATGCGAGGGAGTGGGCGGTGCTAAGGTTCGCATTTGCTGAAGGGGATGGGGAAGCCTATCATAGGGGGAATGACCTTTCCAGCCGGTGACCTTCACGACGAGCAAAAGCCGGACCATAAGCGGTACTTCATCGAAAAATTGGGGTTGAGCGAACGGCTGATGGAGCGGTGCCTGGGCGAGGCGCTCTCCGCAGGTGGGGAGTACGCGGATCTTTATTTTGAGTCGGTTACGAGTACCTCACTGGGGATGGACGAGGGGCTGATCAAGACGGCGAGCCAAGGGATCAGCGTGGGGTGCGGGATCCGGGTGGTGTCTGGCGAGCGGACGGGATTTGCGTTTACGGATGATTTATCCAGTGAGCGGCTGCTGAAGGCGGCGCGGACGGCGGCGCTGATCGCGAGCGGGCCGCAGACGGAGCGGGTGGCTGGATTTCAGCATACGGAGACGCCGGGACTGTACCCGATTGCGGGGTTTTCCGTCGATGCGGAGATTGCGCAGAAGCTGGCGCTGATTGAGCGGGCGGATAAGGCGGCACGGGCGTATGACTCACGGATTACGCAGGTGCGGGCCGGGATCAATGACGAGGTGCGGCGGATTCTGGTGGCGGCGTCTGACGGGACGTTTGCGAGCGATACGCAGCCGCTGGCCCGGCTGAACGTGATGGTGATTGCGAAGGACGGGGCGAATACTGCCAGGGGGACGAGCGGCGGCGGCGGGCGGGTGACGCTCGAACACTTTGAGGGGACGAAGAGTCCGGAGCACTTTGCGCGGGAGGCGTCGCGGACGGCGATGCTGCAGTTGGGCGCGGTGGACGCTCCGGCGGGCGAGATGGAGG
>CAXTRZ010000497.1:0-1761 GCA_964246715.1 uncultured Acidobacteriaceae bacterium
ATCTACCAGTCCGATCTCGCCAAACCCAATCCGTACAACACCTACCGCAATCCCGGCCTGCCGCCCGGCCCCGTCGCCAACCCCGGCATCGCCGCCTTCCAGGCCGCCATGCACCCCGCTCAAACCGACTCCCTCTACTTCGTCGCCGACGCCCAGGGCCATAGCGTCTTCTCCAAAGACCTCAAACAGCACGCGGCCGCCGTCCAGGCCTACCGCAACGCCCAGAGATCCGTCTCAAACCCATAACCTTCCCGCCCCATACCCGTTTGTTTCCGCACCACTTCTCCCCACGCACACATCAAACGATTACGATTGGATGACTAGGGGTTCAAAGCCACAGTCTAGAGACGGAGAGAGACCCCGCATTGCGAGTTGTGCCCCAACGATGAAGACGCTGAACCTATCTGCGCCGAAAACCCCTGCATGGCGCCCCTCAGGCTCGCGTCTCCTGATGGCCGCCACCCTGCTTTCCATGACCTTCGGTCTCTCCGGCTGTTACTCCGCGCGTATCCGCTCCGTCAACCGCGTCGTCGTCGCCCCGGACGTACTCAACGCTACACTCGACCAGCTCCTTGCCCAGCTCGCCCAGCAGGACGCCGCCATCCAGACCATGTCCGCCACCGTCAACTTCACCGCCACCACCGGCGGCGAGCACGAGGGCGAGGTCAAGGAAAACCCCGCCTTCGCCGGCTACATCCTGCTCCGCCGCCCATCCGACATGCACCTCATCATGCTTGCCCCCGTCGTCCGTACCCGCGCGGTGGAGATGGTCTCGGACGGCAAGCAGTTCAAGCTCCTCATCCCTTCGCGCAGTAAGGCCGTCATCGGCACGGATGAGTTCACCTCTTCCGGCAAAAACGGCCTGGAAAACCTCCGCCCTTACATCGTCCGTGACGCCCTGCTGATCCCCACCGCCAGCCCGGACGAGTTCGTCTCCCCAACCAACAGCTCCCGCATCCTGCCGCCCTCCCCCGGCAAAAAAGAGTCCATCGAAGAGCCCGACTACGACATCACCATCCTCCGGACCACCAAGGACCACGTCCAGGAGACTGAGCGCGTCATCCACTTCGGCCGCATCACCCTCAAGCCCTACCAGCAAGACATCTACGACCACGAGGGCCGCATCGTCACCACCGTCCAGTATGACAAGTACCAGAAGTTCGGCGATATCGCCTTCCCCACCAGCATCCTCATCAGCCGCCCCATTGACGAGTTTAAGCTCCGCATCGACTTCACTAAGCTCATCTTCAACGGCAAATTGGACGATGAGCAGTTCATCCTCAAATTTCCTGAGGGCATCCCCATCACCAAGATGTAATCCGGCAACTCCAAAAAGTGCCTCCGCTGGGGAGGATATCTCGCCTGGAATGAAGACTTTGCCGAAGCCGCCGATTGAAGCAGAGACATTAGCTCGCAAGAACTCGCAAGTCCACCGCTAACCTCAGTCCTATGAAGATTTTGCATGCCACCCTGGGGGGAGGGTAGGTACTTGCCGAACCCTTAAACCTGAACCCTGATCCCCGCTCTTTCCTGGTGCGCTGCAATCTCCGCATTGATCTCCAGCGCCAGCGTCAGCGCCCTCCGTCCTGCCGTTCCATCGACCACCGGTGCCTCCCGCGTTCGCACCGCCTCCACAAACGCCGCCAGTTCCAGCCGGAGCGGCTCCCCCGGTTCGACCGGCAGCTTCGTCATCTCCAGCCCAGCCGTCGGATGCTTCGCCTCCCCCGTCTTCTCCGGCCTGTAGTGCCGCTCGATCAACTC
>CAXTRZ010000497.1:1771-2182 GCA_964246715.1 uncultured Acidobacteriaceae bacterium
AACGCCGCCAACTCCGCATCGCTCAGCCCCGCCGTCGCCGTTACATCGATCAGCAGCAGATCCTGCCGCGCAAAGTCCAGCGAAAGATACTGGTGCGGCTGGAAGAATCGCAGCTTCCGCACCCGCTCCGTCGAAACCCGCGACGCCGTAAAGTTCGCCACACACCCGTTCTCAAACTCCACCCGCACATTCGCAATATCCACCGTCCGCGAGAGCACCGCCAATCCGACAGCCCTCACCTCCCGCACCCCACTGTCCACCAGCGAAAGCACCAGGTCCAGGTCATGGATCATCAGGTCCAGCACCACATCCACATCCAGCGATCGCGCCGTAAACACGCTCAGCCGGTGCGCCTCAAAGAACATTGGCCGGTTCAGCCTCCCGCGCACCGCTGTTACTGCGGGGTTGAAC
>CAXTRZ010000498.1:0-320 GCA_964246715.1 uncultured Acidobacteriaceae bacterium
AGAGATCTGTATCTATACGAACGGAAATGTGACGTATGAGGAGCTGGTGGCTGAGGCTCCGGTGAAATAGAACAAAATGACCATGGATTCCGCGGATAACGCGGATGAGAAAGGTTGGGCTGTGCAAGGAGGACGGAGATGCGGTTTTTAATTGGGGCCATTCTGGCGGGAGTACTGGGTGGCGTTCTTCCCGCCGCGCGTGGGCAGTTTCATCGGGGCGACAAGAGCTCGGCGGAGGTGGGGGTGAACACGCTGCAGGCGCCGGTGCCGGACCCGATTACGAAGGGGAAGCGGGCGTTCATCAGCTATGAGATGGGGGA
>CAXTRZ010000498.1:330-2178 GCA_964246715.1 uncultured Acidobacteriaceae bacterium
GCATGGGGGCGGTATGAGCTGGTGAACGATCCAAAGGACGCGGATGTGATCTTTGCGGTCCGGTTTGTGGATCCGCCGGCGATTCCGCATCCGCAGATTCGGGTGGGCGTGATGAGCGCGAATGGGAGGGTTTCGCTTTGGGGCTTTGTGGAGGAGGTTAATTTTGCTTTCTTCAAGAAGCATCGGGACCAGGCGTTTACGGCGACGGTGAAGACGCTGGTTGGGGATGTGGAGGATTTAGTAAAGTCGGGTGCGCCGGCGATGACGGCGCAGCCTTAGGGTGAGTTAAGTACGGTCGAGCTTCGCTCGATACCCCACCCTTTCGCGATGAAGCTGCGAAAGAATGGGGCACCCAGTCTGGGCTGGGGGAGAAATGAGGAATGATGGCTATTTTTTTACCGGGGGCGGCTGAGGATCAGGCGCTGGCGCTGGATGAGTTGACGCCGCGAGAGATTGTGGCGGAGCTGGATAAGTACGTGGTGGGGCAGCACGCGGCCAAGCGGGCGGTGGCGATTGCGCTGCGGAACCGGATGCGGCGGCAGAAGCTGGCGCCGGATCTGGCGGACGACATCATGCCCAAGAACATCATCATGATCGGGCCGACCGGGGTGGGGAAGACGGAGATTGCACGGCGGCTGGCGAAGCTGACGAACTCTCCCTTCTTGAAAGTCGAAGCGAGCAAGTTTACCGAGGTGGGGTACGTCGGTAGGGATGTGGAGTCGATTGTGCGCGACCTGGTGGAGATTGCGATTGACCTGGTGCGGGAAGAGAAGCTGGAGGATGTGGAGGATAAGGCGGAGCTTCATGCGGAGGATCGTCTGCTGGATCTGCTGCTGCCTCCGACTCCGTCGGCAGCTACCGCGGTGAATGCGGCTGCGGCGACCGAGGTGGCGGGGACGAATGTGATTCAACTGCCGGCTTCGATGGATACGGAGTCGCCGGATTATGTGAAGCCGGTGGTGGAGGCGCCGCGCGAGGATAAGTCTGAGCCGACTTCATACGAGCGGACCAGAGACAAGCTGCGGCAGCAGTTTCGGGAGGGCAAGCTGGATGACCGGATGGTGGAGTTGGATGTGCGGGACCGGAACCAGCCGAGCTTTGAGTTCATTGCGTCGCCGGGGATGGATGAGAGCGATATGAGCTTGAAGGACGTGCTGCCGGGGCTGTTTGGGCAGAGGACGAAGAAGCGGAAGATGAAGGTCGCGGAGGCGTTCGACTACCTGGTGCAGGAGGAGGAGCAGCGGCTGATCGATATGGATCAGGTGACGCGGCTGGCGGTGGAGCGGGTGGAGGATTCGGGGATTGTGTTCCTGGATGAGATTGATAAGATTGCGGGGCGCGAGGGCGGGCATGGGCCGGATGTAAGCCGGGAGGGCGTGCAGCGGGATATTCTGCCGATCGTTGAGGGGACGACGGTGAGTACAAAGTATGGGATGGTTTCGACCGACCACATCCTGTTTATTGCGGCGGGAGCGTTCCATGTGTCGAAGCCGAGCGATCTGATTCCGGAACTGCAGGGGCGCTTTCCGATCCGGGTGGAGTTGCAGTCGCTGACGGTGAATGATTTTGTAAGAATTCTGACGGAGCCGAAGTCGTCGCTGGTGAAGCAGTCAACGGCGCTGCTCGAGACCGAGGGGCTGAAGCTGGAGTTTACGCCGGAGGCGCTGGCGGAGATGGCGGCGTTTGCGTTCAAGGTGAATGAGACGACGGAGAACATCGGCGCGCGGCGGCTGCACACGATCATGGAGCGGGTGCTGGATGAGATCAGCTTCCAGGCTCCGGATGTGGTGAAGAAGTCCGTCTCCAAGAGTGCACAGGGGGAGGCGTCGCAGGAGGGCGTGGTTGGCG
>CAXTRZ010000499.1:0-2166 GCA_964246715.1 uncultured Acidobacteriaceae bacterium
GGGTGGGCAACGCGCGCGTGGACTGGCAGCTTGGGCCGAAGAACATCGCCTTTGTCAGCTTTTCCGCGAATGTGAACAGCCTGCAGAATCTGGGCGTGGGCGAACAGACGCTGCGCGTGGCCGGGTACGCGGCCGGCCAGGACGACTATACAATTCGCTCCAGCAACGTCACGACGATCTCGCCCAAGCTGGTGCATGAGGTGCGCGCCAGCTATGAGCACTACACAGAGACGGACATCCCAAACAGCACCGGGCCCTCGCTCCAGGTTTCCGGGTACTTCACCGGCGGAGGCGCTTCCATCGGCAGCAGCCTGCAGCATCGTGCACGCATGGAGTTTGACGACGACATCATCCTGACCACAAAGAAACACCTCATCAAGACGGGCGTGCAGCTCTTTTACATCCACCGCAATAGCGACATCCTGACCAACTTCAACGGAACTTATATCTTCTCCGGCAGCGCTGCGGGCAACGCGCTGCTGCAATATCAGCAGGCGCAGTCAGGCGGGACCGCGACTGAGTTCAACAACGTCGCCGGCAACCCGAACGTCGTTGTCTCGCAGGTACGCTTTGCGGCGTTTTATCAGGATAACGTCAAGCTCAGCGAAAAGTGGAGCGCCTTCTACGGGCTTCGGTATGCCATGGAGACAGATCCGGCCAACTTCAACAGCATCGGTCCGCGCGGCGGCTTTGCTTATACGCCGGACGAGAAGAAGACGTGGATGCTGAAGGCGCACTTCGGGGTCTTCAACGGTCAGTACGGCGCCGACGATGCGCAGGAACTGCATCGCGAAGACGGCGTGCAGCGCGTAACCAGCCTGATCTACAACCCGGTCTTCGGCAGTCCGTTCAGCGGGGCTACGCCCATCCAGGCGCGACGCACGCTGGCGCCGGGTCTGAACGCACCGACCAACGTGATCGGCGACTTCAGCGTCTCGAAGGACCTTCCCTTCGGCTTCAATCTCAACGCGCAGAGTGTCTTTGTGCGGCTCCTGACCACGGCTTACACGGTCAACATCAACCAGCCGCTTGGGCCGGATCCCACGCCTAGCCCATACGGACCGCGACCCATCGCGCCAAACGTCGACATCCTCCAGACGCGCAGCAACGGAAACGGCCAAGGGCACGGCGAATTTGTTGGGCTCAGCAACTTCAGGATGAAGCGCGTGCAGTTCTTTCTTGGAGCTCTGCACCTGAACATCCGCGACAACAGCGATGACAGCACCTTCTTCCAGCCGCAGAGCGCCTACACCAATGTCGGCGAGGTGGTTCGCCGCAGCAACGACAGCTTATGGCAGAGCTTCGGCAACGTGACCATTGCCTTGCCATACAAGCTTGCGTTTTCAAGCAACGGCTATGCGAATGGCGGCACCCCGTTCAACATCACAACGGGCGCAGATAACAACGGCGATGGCAACTTCAACGACCGTCCACAGTATGCGCCGGCTGGATCCGTTGCGAATGGCACGACCATCTTCAGGACGCGGTTCGGCTTGCTGACCAACGCCGGCGCCATCGTCCAAGGCATCCCCGTCGCGCCCATTGAGCGCAATCTTGGAGCCCTGCCTTGGAACTTTCACCTTGATGCAAATCTGCAACGCGCGTTCAAGCTGACCCATGATGCGAAGGCCACGCATCAGCAGACCATGACTGTAAATGTCCGCTCCGCGAACTTCCTCAATCACACCAACGTCACCGCGGAAGGCAGCGTCCTGGGGTCGCCCCAGTTTCTGATCCCGGTTGCCGCGGACACCGCGCGCCGCGTCGAGTTCGGCCTGCGCTACAGCTTTTAGCGCGCCGCGAACGGCTTCTGCAGCGTAGAGCTAGTCAGGTACTCTTCGTTCAGCCGGGATTCACCGCCAGAGAACGAATTTTGAGTTCAGGATGTGTGGTGTGAGTCGCGATCTGGACCCGCGGGCACCACCGCGGCCGGCACGATGCATGAGGCCTGCTGGTTCGGCACCGGCTTCGTCATCAACTGACCTCTCCCATCTGCGCTCCGCCATCCTCACGATTTTAAACGGCCTCATTACCCGCTGCAGCTAGGGATCTCCATCGTTACCATTGCCAAATGACTCATATTTCGCCCACACTTCAGCGATTACTTGACACAAGCTGAAACGAGAAGATGATCAAGACAGTCGATCTTGCTCCATTCTCCGACAG
>CAXTRZ010000500.1:0-2162 GCA_964246715.1 uncultured Acidobacteriaceae bacterium
TTCAAACTGCTTCGAGCCTGCGTCTTGCCGTATGACTTCGTTTCTGCCGACCTAGTCACTCAACCTTCACCTTAATGCACGAAACCTTCGGTATAACTCAGAAATGGGTTCTCCCGCAAGTTTCGTGCACATTGGTGGTTAAAACATAACTACTTCGGAATGTTTTTAGCGATCAAACGGGTAGATGGCTTTTCCCCCGAGCCGCCGCCAGCAATACTTGCCGCCCAAAGCAAGTTTGCGTCTGTTGTCCGTCAAGTTTGAGGATGACGTCTTTAGTATTCGAGCCACTGCCGCCTCAGCATCTGCGTGCTGCCCGATGTGTCAGCGGTCTTCCAGCGTGATTCATAGCCGGTATTGGCGGGTACTACGCGATCTGCCACTACAGGGCAGGACAGTTAAGCTGCACATACAGGCGAGGAGGTTCCGATGCCGAACACCGGATTGCAGTCGTGAGACATTCGTTGAATCGTTGGCAATGGTAACGACAAAGCATAGTCAACAAACCTTGCGCTTTTCAGAAACAGTGCGCCTGGTTGGTTACGCCCTGGGTGGGGAAGCTGGGTGTCGGCTGGCAATGCGGTTGGGAATACCGGTCAGTCCAGATACGGTGCTTCGGAGAATTGGCAAAAATGATCCGCCAGCGAACAGCACTCCTAAATACATTGGCGTGGACGACTGGGCGTGGCGCAAAGGCCATAGGTATGGCTCGATCGTTGTCGACTTAGAGACACAGCGGCCGATTGACTTACTGGCCGACCGGTCCGCTGACAGCTTTGCCTGCTGGCTCAAGGAGCACCCGACCGTACAACTGATCAGCCGCGACCGGGCGGAAGCTTATGCGGATGGAGCGAAGAGAGGAGCGCCCGATGCAACTCAAGTGGCTGATCGGTTTCATCTTCTTTGTAATTTGACGTCAGCTGTCGAGCGAGTGCTGGAAACCAAACGGTCCGAGTTGTCCCAGGCAGGAGAACCCGAGGAACTCAGTGCAGAGCGAACGTCTGGTCGGGAAGCTCCTCCGAAAATGACCATAGCTCAAGAGCGAACGAAGCGGTCACGGGATCGTCGAATGGAACTTTACACTAAGGTAGTTGAGTTACATAAGGAGGGCCTGACTGATCGGGCGATCGGCAGGGCGTTGCATATCGGGCGTAAGACAGTAGGGCGATTCCTGCGGGCGGGTCAGTTCCCGGAAAGAGCCAAGCCGCGTCGTCCCGGACCTCGCGTGAACAAATTTCGAGACCACTTACAAAACCGTTGGTCGGAAGGTTGCCATAACGCCAGCAAACTCTGGCATGAGATCCAGTCGCTGGGCTACGGCGGCGGGCGGAGCATGGTCGCGACATTGATCTCCACATTTCGAACTCCGGGTACCAAATACCATCGGCAAGCTACTCGACTTGCCGACAAAGGAAAACGCAAGATCCTCTCACCACGTCAAGCAGCGATGCTGATTGCACGAAACCCTGAGAAGCTGGATGACTCCGATCAACAACTGATCACCCGGTTGGAGAAGGACTGCCCCACTATCGCGGCGCTAAAACCGTTAGTCAGGAGCTTTTTCGATTTACTCCAGGCTAAGGAGCCATCTGCTTTGCAAATCTGGATTGAGAGCGCCACAGCATTGCAACTTCCCGCGATCAAGAACTTCTGCGATGGACTTTTGCGAGATCGAGATGCTGTCACGGCCGCCATTTCAATGAAATGGAGCAACGGGCAAGTGGAAGGTCAAGTTCACAGATTGAAACTGATCAAGCGGCAGATGTATGGCCGCGCCAGTTTCAAACTGCTTCGAGCCCGCGTCTTGCCGTATAACTTCGTTGCTGCCGACCAAGTCACTCAACCTTCACCTTAATGCACGAAACCTGCGGGAGAACCCAATTTAAAGTACCGAAATCAAAGTTTCTGTTCGGCCGCTACTTCTTCAGCGAGTGACTGCTTCAGCAGCTCGACCACCTCTGTAGTGCCGTTCTGTTTAGCGAGGCTGATTGCTGTCAGGTAACCAGCCATCTCGTAATGCTCCGCCCGGCTACCTGCGCCGACGAGGCCGAGATCGAGCACGGTTTCGTGCCCCTCTTCCTCTAGCGCCTCCGCGCCTTCCCCGATCACACCCTCCATGCCCACGCATTTTTTGCCGGTAGGCTTGATTCCGAGCAGTTGGGCGA
>CAXTRZ010000501.1:0-1841 GCA_964246715.1 uncultured Acidobacteriaceae bacterium
AGCCGGAGGTTGGGGCGGGGTGAGGCGTATGGTATGGTGCCGGGTCTATGGCGCGCCGGAACGCACTGTTGTATGGAGCGATTCTTGTGGCTGCGGTGGTGTTTCGCGGCGCATTCACGGACATCTGCCGCAGATTGCGTTCGACAGGGTTTTGTGGACGCGGTGGCAGTACCCGGTTGCAGAACACGTCGTTGTGACTGTTCTTTCGTCCTTCCTAGCCACGATCCACCTGCAAAGCAGGTGAATCAAGCGGCGGACTATCTCGTTGACTCCGTTCGTGTATACGGTTAGGTGTTGATAACGGCGTTTATCGGGACTTGCGCCTAGGCCATATCATGCAATGGATGATCTACCTAGTCCGCCATGGTCAAACGCTTTTCAACGCAGAAGGCCGGTACCAGGGTGCCTCTGACTCTCCTCTGACTTCTAGAGGCCAGGATCAAGCGCATCGTGTCGCAGCAGTCCTGAGGACGATTCTGGGTGAGCGGGGGACGGTGACTGTGTGGTCTAGTCCGCTTGGCAGAGCTCTTCAAAATGCTGCGATCCACCATCGAGAACTGCACTTAAGCACAATCCTTGTCATTGATCCACGCCTCAGAGAGGTCAGCCTTGGGTCGTGGGATGGTCTGACTGTGGTAGACATCGAGAACCTGTATCCCGGTGTTTGCGATGGGACCACCGCATATAACTGGTACTTTCGCTCGCCGGACGGGGAAAGCGCAAACGAGGTAGAAGAACGGCTGGCTTCCTGGCTGACTGAGGTTGCTTCTGTGAGCGGTAGCCACGTCGTGGTTTCTCACGGTTTGGTCGGACGTTTGCTGAGGGGCCTATATGCGAACTTGCCGAGGTCCGAAGCTTTAACGCTGGACATTTCACAGGACTCGGTCTTCCGCTTGAACGCAGGAACGGTTGACCGAATCGATTGACTTGCAGGAGCAAGCGTCCGCGATAAGGATTGGTACCGGGACGTCGTATTCTCGTCAGGGATTTGGCAGGCTGCCAGCTCAGGAGTCGCAACGGTCTTGTAGACGTCTCACTCATCGCAGTACGCGATGAGTGGGAATCTGGGTGTTGAGGCTGGGGGAGGAAGACGGTCGGCTGCGCCGATGCCCACATCTCAGGTGCGAGATGGAGGGCACCCGGATCGTTGGGTTCGGGCGGGGTTAGCGTTGGTCGAGGAGGTGGATGGTTTCGAGGAAGAGGTCGGCGGCGGTTTGGAGGGATTGGGGGCCGATCTTGTCGAGGGTGTCTTTTTCGGTGTGGTGGTAGCTGCCTTCAGGGTGCTCCGAGGTGGGAGGGCCGTAGTCGAGATCGATGATGTCGAGGACGGGGACGCCACGCTTGGCGAAGGGGACGGTGTCGTCTTCGACGGGGATGGAGTTTTTGAAGATGGAGCTGGAGTGGCCGGTGTTTTTTGCGGCGACTTTGAGGAGGTCGAGGAGGGCGGGGGTGGAGTTCTCGTCGCGGTCGATGTTGAGGTCTTTGTCGCCGATCATGTCGGCGAGGAGGAAGCCTTTGATGTGGCCGATGGTGCCGTCCTGGGACCACTTGGCGGCGAGATGGCGGGAGCCGTAGAGGGAGTCGGAGGAGGACCAGGATTTGACGGCCTCTTCGCCGTCGAAGAAGACGATCCAGATGGAGTAGCCCTCGGGTGGATGGGCGCGGAGGTACTGGCCGATCTCGATGAGGAGGGCGGAGGTGCAGGCGCCGTCGTTGGCTCCGACGAAGTTGATGTCCTTGAGGGGGTAGTTGGTCTCGTAGTGGGAGCCGAGAACGATGAGGCCGTCTTTTTGTTCCGGCCGCGTTGCTTTGCCGGGGAATTTGACGATGATGTTGTGCAT
>CAXTRZ010000501.1:1851-2162 GCA_964246715.1 uncultured Acidobacteriaceae bacterium
CGGTGCGCCTGGGGGCGGCGGCAAGGAGGTCTTTGGTAAGGGCGTAGGTGGCGGCGCCGGAGATTTTGGCTTTGGCGGACTGCGCGGGGGCTCTGCTCGTGAGTGAAAGGACGAGCAAGAGCAAGGACAGCATCAGGGTTGAAGTGGCCGCGAGAGCGATGGCGTGGCGGAGACTCTCGGGGTTCTTCGACTCGCTATGCTCGCTCAGGATGACGGTTTTTTTGGCGAGGGTGAGGAAGGCGGTCGAGCTTCGCTCGATATCCCACTCTGCCGCGATGAGGCCGCGTCGAGTGTGGGGCACCCGGTCGTGG
>CAXTRZ010000502.1:0-2152 GCA_964246715.1 uncultured Acidobacteriaceae bacterium
TTTCTTCGACCTTCCACAATGCCGTATTCAGTTCAGCGGCCACCGCCTCGCGCGCTAGGTCGTCGGTCATGATGCTTCCCTACTCAGCTTTCGCCAATCTTTTTCGGTCATCACAAACGGCATGCATCTTGGTCTGCGAACCATCATGTATCCGCCAGACCGAACCAGGGGTGTGATCTTGCCATGCTCGTCATAACGAGGCGTGTGGTAGTCCTGCACGCATTGCGGCTCAACCATTGCTTTCTCCTGTACCGTTGTCATTCCCCCTGTGCGCAGCGACGGCGTCGAGGGCTTGGCGGGCGATGCGTTGCATCTTTGACTTCCGATAATGCGGGGCATCTTTTGGAAGGCCATTGGCACAGCTTCTTCCAGCGCCGCCGTCAGCGTGGCGATGAGGGTGTTCGCGGCGGCGAGCTGCTGGGCAAACCACGCCCTCTCTTCAGCAAGATATCCGGCAGCCTCGTCAATGCTGCAGCCTTCCTGTGGCGGATTTGGCCGAGTTGCATCATCCCCCGGCGCGGGATCGGTCTTACCCAAGCAGACGTTGCACCATCCTGTATTCGACAAAGGGCCATCCCCACCGCAATTACGGCACACCGGCGCGGGACCATTGTGTAAGGTCTGCTGACAGCTACGCTCGTTGTGTACGGCAGAACGCGTTTCACCGTATGCAAGCGCGGGATCGGCGAGGGTGCATTCACATGGCACGATCCATCGTTCGCCTGTCCGCTGGTTCACCGCAATCATGTGGCCAACGTCGTAGCAAGTCTTGCAAGCTACGCTCATGGCCGGCCCATGTCGCGCAAAAGTGCCTCAAGACGGTTCGCAAACTCCTTGTTTGTTGCCGCCTTGGCTGTGTCAGGCGGCGTCTTGGCAAGGTGCTGTTCTTCGTAGAAGCGGAACTGGCGTGCAGCTTCTGCAATCCCCTCCGCAGCCCGGTCCAGCAGAGCGGCAATGCTTTCAAGACGGGCGTTATGTTTGGCTACTTCGGGACCTCGGAACCTAAGCCTCAACGCGCGCAGATATTCCGTATCGCTCAGCCCCGCCGTCTCGGTTGCGTCTGTCATAGTAACCACACGATCTGGATGTGCTGAATAAGCAGGGCTTCCAACGGCGCGAGAAGCAACGCGCTGCCAAAGCCAAGAAACCAACCCCTCAGGAATTGCTCCATCACGCGTCTCCCACGATGTGGTGTAAATAGCAGTCGATGATTTGACGCGCCCAGATATTAGCAACG
This sequence comes from uncultured Acidobacteriaceae bacterium, assembly GCA_964246715.1. Classification (GTDB taxonomy): domain Bacteria; phylum Acidobacteriota; class Terriglobia; order Terriglobales; family Acidobacteriaceae; genus Edaphobacter. Next base: position 1,238 of record CAXTRZ010000502.1, read on the forward strand.
GCGACAAGTCCAGCGGCTTCAATCGCTTCTCTTGCAACCGCTTGACTGGCCGGCAGCAGGCTCTCGATGACGGCGCGGGCGGCTTGCTCGTCGATCCAGGCTTGGCATTCGCCGCGGGTATGAACCTCCCTAAGATGGATTACGTAAGTCTCGCCAACCTTCTCAACGACGCCCCATGGTCCGTAAGGAGGACCGAAGCCGGTGTCGCGGTTCAATGTGCCAGCGATCTCATACCGCTCCCGCACCGCTGCGACGGCCTGCCCGCCCCGCTTCACTTCGTCGGTTGTCATGCGTCGCCTCCCGTGCGGGGCTGCGCAATTTTGCGCTCAACAAACTCGACCTGATGATCGGCGATGATATTCGCGATATCGTTCGTCACGTCATACTGGCGTCCAGTGACGGTGACAGTGCCATCCCCGTTATCTCGATATGCCGCAGTCGCATAGAAGCGACGCGACAACGGGCTAAAAAAGACGTGGATCGGCTTAGGAGGCTTGCGCATGGTTATTCTTTCGTCGTGCGGGGTGGTGCGGGGAGCGGTTGCCAGCCGTCGAGCCAATGATCAGGGAAGCCGCCCATACCAACGGGCGCAGCAAAGGCCCAGTCATCAGGATCTCCTCTGTTTCGACCAACAAACTTGATACCGTTCCATCGCTGGACATCCGGGCGGTTCGCAACGACGAGCGGGTTCTTAAACCTCAGAAGAACAGGCGTCCCGTCCCTTGGCGCCGTCTCAATCGGCCGCCACATCGCCTCCATCCCAGCGGCGAAGGCGTTGCACACCTCATACTCCCGAGCCTCAGAAAGATCGTCCCATTCGGGGACATTATCTCGGTCAGCCTCATACATCGCCCTTGCGCCTGCCTGCACGGCGTCGGAAAACTGCGCCTTCTCGGCTGCCGGGTGGGTGGTCAT
>CAXTRZ010000503.1:0-2150 GCA_964246715.1 uncultured Acidobacteriaceae bacterium
CCATTGGTGTTGATGCAGGCGGCGAGGAGGTTGGCGAGGGTGTTGATCTCAGCGAGTGGTACGGCACCGTTACCGGCTGGAGTGGTGGGCCCGCTTGAGAGATTCGCGGCGTTGGCGAAGGCGTTGGCGAGGCCGGTTGCGGCGAGTGGAGTACCGGAGGATGCGATGTGGGTGGAGTCCGCGGCAAAGCCGGCGACAGCGTATGCGAAGGCAACGGTGGTGATCTCGTTGACGTTGATGAAGGGAAGGGTGGCGAGGAAGTCGTCAGAGGGGCAGGAGCCGATGGCGGCCATCATGGCGGAGGCGCTGTTTGAGCCGGTGCCAGGGTTTCCGCCAAGAGCTAGGAGGTAGACCTGCTGGCTCTGGGTGCAGGTGTAATCGCCGGTGATGGTGAAGAGGCCGGTGGCATCGGTGAGGACGTATCCGCCGAGGGAGTCGGAGCCTGCGAAGGCTGTGGTGAGTAAAGAGATCGAGGACGTGCCGTATCCGGAGGTTCCGGCGGCCAGGAGATAGACGCGGGCTCCGGCGACGGGCTGCCGGCCGCCGTGAACGAGGCCTTTGATGGGACTCCAGTGGTCGCTTACAGGGTCGAGGACGGGGTCCTGGAGGGGGACGGACGTGGTTTCGAGCGAGCAGCCTGTGAGGGCCGCGAGCAGCAGGGCCGACAGGATTGAGAGAGGGCTCGCAGCGCGGGGAGGGCGCATGAGGAAACTCCGGGGATGTCTGGGGAGCGGGTGCGCTCTTGCGAGACAAATCGGCGGAGTTCAGAGCAACGTTAGGAAGGCGTGCTGTAGGCGGCGCTGATAAGGGGCCAGACTTTGGCCATGACGAGGGTTTTGACGTGGACGACGTTGTTGAAGTGCCAGATGTAGCCCATTTCGATGAAGGGCAGGGCGGAGAGTGAGAGATCGAGAGGGGTGTCGTGAGGGAGGTTTGCCTGGTGCTCCAACTGGAAGAGCTGCTGGGTGGCGGGGACGCAATGCATCATGTTGAAGCGGGCGTCGAGGAAGTTGATGTTGATGGCGAGGCGCTTGGCGAGGAAGTTGAGGGGGGTCTGGTCGTCGCCGAACTGCCAGGAGTTGAAGATGGGCGCGAGTTCGGCTTTGCGGTCAAGGGCGAAGGCGGTGAGGGCGTGTATGAGGGGCAGGTGGCGGGCGTTGAGGAGGATCATTCCGGCGTTGAAGTACTCCCACCAGTTGAGCTGGACGTCCGGGAAGAAGGGCTGGAATTGCTTGATGCTGTTGTGGACCCAGGGGCCGTGGGTGTCTTTGACGGCGGTGAAGCGGTCTCCGGCGAGGGCGAAGAGGTCCGGGGCGTCCCAGCGGATCATGGTGTCGGCGTCGACGAAGGCGAAGGCGGCGTCTTGGCCGAATTGTTGAAGGAGGGGTTCGAGGGCGAGCCAGCGCTGGATGGTTGGGGGTTGATCCTGAAAGAGTTGGCCGCCGAAGGGATCCTGAAGCAAGAGGAACTCGGCGTTATGACGGCGGCACCAGTGGGTCCAGGTTGCGACGGAGTAGGGGAGGAAACCGAGGTTGGCGCGGGGTACGGAGCCGCTGTAACTGGCGCACCGGATGGCCGGCATGACGACGACTCTGGCTGGCATTTTTGGACGATACCATGGGCGGAAATCGTGTGGTTTTCGCATGGCTGGATGTGGGTTTCTGCATGGCTAACGATGGTATTAAGCAACCACCAGCCATGGTGGAGTCCGCGATCGGCGCGGGTCGCCACGATTTGTCCATGCATTTTCTTTTGTGGTGGTGGAGTTTACTTTCCTGACAACTTTGGCCCTTGACGTGCGTTTCTGCATCAGCCCGTTTTTCCGTGGGCAGAGAGGCCCACACCGATCTTTACTGATTGGACTGATCAGAGACGGGAGGACTTTCGACCGCGGATCGCACGGATTGTCGCGAATGAAGGCGGAAGGCTTCAGGAGTTAAAGGCGCTACCGAGGTCCGGTTATGGGGAGGTGGCGACGGAGGAGGAGCCGATGGAGTTCTGCAGGGTGATGGTGACGGCTTGGACGGTGGCGTCCTTGCTGAGGGTGAAGGTCTGGATGTAGGAGAACTCGGAGCCGTAGGCGTTGGAGGCGGCGGATTCAAACCAGAGGGCGAAGTCGTTGGTGACGGGCAGGGTGAGGGTCTTGGTGG
>CAXTRZ010000504.1:0-2150 GCA_964246715.1 uncultured Acidobacteriaceae bacterium
ACAGACTCCATACCATCCATTCCACGCCAAAGCGCTCAACTCCGCAAATGTTCAACGCAATCCGAACGGCGTCACGCCGCGACCGCCGCCGTTGCCAAATCCCGGCGACCCAGCCGCAAGCTGCCACGCCGTCCTTACGCCAAAGAAGAGAATCAGCAGCCCCAATCCACCGTTGAGCGGCGATCGCGTCAGCGCCAGGAACGGCCCCAGCACTGCCTCGCGCCCAACAATCTCCGCCAGCCAGAGCGGATGAGTTCCAAATCTCCCGCCATCCGCTGCCAGCCGTTCATGGATCGCCCACAACAGCCGCCAAACCCTCCCGCAGCTCACCGCAAAGTACGTCAACACCGCCGCCGCAACCTGATACTGCCGCCCGCCAAATCCATTCGACGCACTCATCATCGCCTTCGCAATCAGCCATCCCATCCCGATCGCCACGATGCTCACCATGAAGCCGGAGAGCGCGATAATGCCATAGCCCAGACTGCCCACCATCGCCGCCGCAAATCCATAAGCCAGCGCCTTCGGAAACGCCGCACGCGACGCCAGCGGCTCTCCATAGCCCTCCATCACCACCGGCGCGACATACTCTGCGCGATCAAACTCCGGCATCTCCACTCCCACAGGCGAGCTCCTCTCAAATTCCCCAGCTTACGTCGCTCGCCCAGGCAGCGTCACTGCATCCTTCGCGTCGCCCAGCACCACCTTTACATCCAGCCGTCGCTGCCCGCGAAAGATCGTCAGCACTACGGTATCTCCCGCGCGATGCCGCGTCAGCGCCGCGCCCAGGTCCTGCGCATTCTCCACCGCCTGCCCATCCACCGCCACAATGAAATCTCCGCCCAGGTTCACCGGCGTATTTCCCATGTACATCCGCTGGTTGCCCCCGCGCAGCCCGGCCTTCTCCGCCGCGCCGCCTGGGAACACCCGCTCAACCAAGATCCCGTAGTACTCCGGAAGTCCAATCTCCGCCGCCACATCCGGTCCAATCGGCAACGTCTCAATATCCAGCGATGGCCGCCGCACCCGCCCAAACTTCGCAAAGTCATCCAGCACCGCCTTCGCCGTGTTGATCGGAATCGCAAACCCAATGCCCGCGCTCTGATCCGCCCCCGCGCTCGCAATCAGCGTCGTGATCCCAATCACCTCGCCGCGCGAGTTCAACAGCGGTCCGCCCGAGTTCCCCGGGTTAATCGCCGCATCCGTCTGGATCGCATCCTCAATCGCGCTGCTTCCGCCCTGCACCCCAATCGACCGGATCGCCGAGATCATCCCGCGCGTCATCGTCCCGCTCAGCCCAAATGGATTGCCGATCGCATACACCCGCTGCCCCACCACCAGCCCATTGCTCTCAGCGAGCGTCGCCGGAACCAGATTCGGCGCATTGATCATCAACAACGCTAAGTCATGCGACTTGTCGATCCCCACCACGGTCGCCTTGTACTTATGCTTGTCCCCCAGCGTCACCTCAACCCGCTGCGCATTGTCGATCACATGATTGTTCGTCAGGATATGCCCTTGCTTATCCAGGATGAAGCCTGAGCCCTGCCCCTGCTGCGGCACCGGCCGGTTGAAGAAGTCGTAGCTCACCGCCGTTGATGTAATGTTCACCACGGAAGGCAGCGCCTTCCGATACACCGCAATATTCTGCTGCTCCTCCGCGTCAAACGCCGGCGCCGCATTCGCCGCCTCGGTCAGCTCAAACCTCCCATCCGGCCCTTGAATGGAAGACCCGATCGAAGACTGAACCGCCGCCAGCTTCTCCTCAACGACAGGCAGCGGATGCATCCAGCCCGCCGCCCGCGTCGACGCCCCATGCGTCGTCACGTAATAAAACCCCGTAAGCAGAACCAGAACCAGCAGAACCGGACGGACCTTCATCGCTCAACACCTTAACCAAGAGACATTGGCCGAATCCCACACCCCGTTCAGCCTCATCCTTCAATTGTAGACACTTCTTATCGCCCAGGGTTTCGTTGCTTAAAGCGGTTCTCTTTCACACGGAATCTCCCGGGGTGCCCCATCAATTCCTTACTGTGCGCTAAGTGGGATACGGCCGCTCACTCCCCCCAGATTCGCCAACCCACGCTCCAGTAGCGCACTTACCTGCTTGATCTCCGCCATCGAAACCCCCGCCCAAACCTCCGCCT
>CAXTRZ010000505.1:0-2144 GCA_964246715.1 uncultured Acidobacteriaceae bacterium
CAATGCTGAAACGGAGCTGGATGGCCATGCCCGTCACGCTCCAGGTAACATCTGCTGGTTACAAAGGTCGGTACAAGCTTAACCACAATCTTTTGAATACTTTGCACGCAAACTCCCCGGGGGTATACCTGCTTCACAGACTTAAATCTCCTTTACATCCTTGCTTGTTTCCGCAACTGCTCGAAGTATGCTGAATCAACCACTCGCAGCACCGGCAGCCAAGGTTCGTTCAAGATGCTCTCTCGCTCCACCCTCATCAACAACCTGCTCGGCCTCTGCCTCCTCCTCGGCGGCATCCATCCCGCCTGCGCCCAATCCGAACCTCGCCCCAAAGCACTCCCCATTGACGCCGCCATTCAGGCCGGCCAGCCCGAACTTCAGGAGAAACCCGGGCAGCCCCAAACACCCGAGCAGTCCGAGCCGGATAAGAACAAGAAGGACCTGCAAAACACCATGCAGTCCCACGTCCGCGACCAGCTCAAAAACCTGAACATCGACATCAACGATGACGATGACAACCCGCCCAAGTCCCAGCCTCCGAAGTTCGGCATGGACCCCCGCGACATCCTCACCGTCCCCTTCGGCGACCGCATCAACATCTCCTCGCCCTGGCTCTTCTCCACCGGAAGCGGGCCGGACTTCGCCTCCCCCGCCTGTGACGACAGGGACTGGCTGGTCCTCGACACCACCAAGCCCCTCTTCACCAACATGATCTTCAACCCCAACGAGGTCTGGTACCGCACCCACATCCGCGTCGCCCCCTTCTCGCATGACCTCGCCCTCACCGTCGCCGAGTTCGGCGGCAGCTACCGCGTCTTCGTCAACGGCCATGAGATCGGCGGCTATGGCCGCATGTCCGGCCGCGGCGACTTCCTCATCGCGCGCTCCGCCACCTTTCCCATCCCCAACTCCCTCCTTGAGGACTCCGACCTCGTCATTGCCATCCATGCCTACGTCGGCACCGTAGACCGCGCCTCCTTCACCCTCAAAGACGGCATCTCCCCCCAGGCCTCCGTCTTCCTCGGCCCCGCCGGCATCCTCCGCCGTGACGAGAAGTCCTACTTCGCCAACGGTCTCTCTGAGGGCATGAGCATTCTCACCCTCTGGGGCGTCCTGCTCATCCTCGCCATCGCCCTCTCCTTCCTCATCCCCAAGGTTCCCGCCTACCCCTTGCTCGCCATCTTCGCCGGCGGCCACCTCATCGGCCTGCTTTTGCTGGACTTCGCGGACTTCCACTATCTCTCCCAGACCCACTGGCTCGCCTGGCCCGCCCGTCTCGCCCTGCTCGCCTCCGATATTGCCGCGCTTGAGTTCTGCCGCGTCATCGCCGGCGCCCGCCGCCGCGCCTGGTTCATCGCCTTTGAGATCTTCTACGCCTGCGCCGTTGCCTCGCTGCTGCCCGCCGCCCTCGGCCTCGTCTCTTATGTTGTCTATACCGCCCTGGGTCGCCTCGCAGCCTATTGCTTCATCGCCGTCATCGCCGTCCTCATCAGCCTGGGCGTCCGCCGCGGCAAGCAGGACGCCTATATTCTCGCCGCGGTCGGCGGCGTCTACCTCTTCTATCTCGCCGTCTGGAAGTTCCTGCAGTACATCGTCTTCAGCTACGACATCCTCAACCGCATCTCAAACGGCCTCACGGACCGCATCCAGCCCAAACCCACTGCGGAACTCGCTGTCGGCATCGCCTTCCTCTCCCTTACCCTCGTCCGCACCCTCCGCATCGTCCGCGAGCGCGCCTCCATCGCCTCGGAGATTCAGGCCGCCCGCACCATGCAGCAGCTTCTCCTCGGCAAAGCCCTCGAGGCTACCCCCGGCTTCGCCATCGAGACCGTCTACCACCCCGCCGGCGAGGTCGGCGGCGACTTCTTCCTCGTCTCCCCCACCCCGGACGGCGCCGTCACCATCATCGTCGGCGACGTCTCCGGCAAAGGCCTGCTCGCCGCCATGCGCGTCTCCATGATCCTCGGCGTCCTCCGCCGCGAGCCCTCCCGTCAGCCTGCAGACATGCTCTTCGGCCTCAACGAGGCCCTTCTCACCCAGGGCGAGATGGGCTTCACCACCGCCATCTGCGTCCGTGTCGAGCCCTCCGGCCGGTACACCGTCGCCAACGCCGGCCACATCTCCCCTTACGTCCTTGGCAAGGA
>CAXTRZ010000506.1:0-2143 GCA_964246715.1 uncultured Acidobacteriaceae bacterium
TTCTCATCGCTCACCAGGAGGAACGGCACCGGATTCGTTGTATGCGCTGTGTGCGGTCCGCCCGTAGCCGGATCGATGAGCAACTCCGCGTTCCCGTGGTCTGCCGTAATCAGCCAGCTCCCACCGCTCTGCTTAATCGCCTGATAGATCCGCCCAAGCTGCGCATCCACCGTCTCCACCGCCTTGATCGTCGGCTCCATCTTGCCCGAGTGCCCCACCATATCCGCATTCGCAAAGTTGACGATGATCACGTCGAACGCCGTATCGGTCAACGCCTTGATCACTGTATCCGCAATCCCCGGCGCTGACATCTCCGGCGCAAGGTCATACGTCGCCACCTTCTGGCTGGCCACCAGTTGCCGGTCCTCCCCGGGAAACGGCTTCTCAATCCCGCCGTTGAAGAAGTACGTCACATGCGCATACTTCTCCGTCTCGGCCACGCGCAGATTGCGCAGGTTCGCCACGCTCATCACGTTCGCCAGCAGGTTGTCCATGCTCTCGGCGGGGATCACGATGGGCAGCTTGTACGCCTTATCGTACTGGGTCATGCAAACATAGTGCAGCCTGCTCGGCAGCGTGTTCGCCGGGATCGCCTCATCGAGCTCTGCCGCCTTCGGCAGATCGCGTCCCATGCTCTGGTTCAGCCCGCTGGTCCGGGTCAGCACGCGCGTAATCTGCCGCACCCGGTCCGCCCGGTAGTTGAAGTTGATCACCACATCTTCCTCGCGGATCAGCCCCTTCGCGTCTACGGTAAACGGCGGAATAAACTCATCGTTCAGATTGTTGGAGTAAAGCTCGCAAATCCGTGCCGGAGCATCACTGTGAACTCCGCCTTCAGCCGTTCCGCTCACCATCGCATCGAACGCCTGCTTGGACTTCTCCCACCGCAGGTCACGGTCCATCGCATAGTACCGCCCGGAGACAGACGCAAGCTGACCCACGCCAATCTCCTGGAACTGCTGGAGCAGCGCCTCCAGATACCCAAGCCCAGAGGTAGGCATCGTATCCCGCCCATCCATAAACGCATGGACAAAGACGCTCGTAATCCCCTGCTGCTTCGCGAGCCTGAGCAGCGCATAAAGGTGCCGCTGATGCGAATGCACCCCGCCATCGGAGACCAGCCCAATCAGATGGAGCGACCGGCCCTTCTGCAGCGCAAGCTCACACGCCCGCAGCAGCGTAGGGTCCGTGAAGAACGACCCATCCATAATCGCCGTGTCGATCCGCGTCATGTCCATGCGCACAATGCGCCCGGCCCCAAGGTTCAGATGCCCCACCTCGGAGTTGCCCATCTGTCCATCCGGCAGCCCGACGAAGTGCTCGGAGGCGCGCAGCAGGGTGTTGGGGTACTCGCGCAGCAGCATGTCGTACGTCGGTTTGCGAGCCTGTGCGATCGCGTTGCCATGCGTCTCCGCGCGGTAGCCCCAGCCGTCAAGGATAGTCAGGATAATCGGTTTTGCCATGGCTTGAGGATACTACTCGCCAGTCACCTAAAACTCCCGCCTACCCTCCATCGCCCGCATCATCGTTACCTCATCCGCATACTCGATATCGCTCCCCGCCGGCACCCCTGTCGCAATCCGCGTCACCTTCATCCCCGCCCTCGCCTTATGCATCTCGCCGCTCAGGTACACGCTGGTCGCCTCTCCCTCCGTCGTCGGCGAAAGCGCCAGAATCACCTCATCCATCTCCGCCAGCCGCGTCAGCAGATTTTTGATCCGCAGTTGCTCCGGCCCCACCCCCCCAATCGGCGACAGCGTCCCATGCAGCACGTGATACACGCCGTTGTAGCTCCGCGTCTTCTCGACCGTCGCAATGTTCGTCGGCTCTTCAATCACGCACACCAGCCGCTGATTCCGCGTCACGCTCGTGCAGTAGCTGCACGGATCCACATCCGTAATGTTGTTGCACACGCTGCACAGCCGTAGATGCTTCTTGATCTCCCGGATGGCAGCCGCCAGCGCATCCGCGTCCTCCGCCGGCGACCGCAGCACATGGAACGCCAGCCGCTGCGCCGTCTTCGTCCCAATCCCCGGCAGCTTTCGCAGCTCCTCAATCAACCGCGTCATCGGCTCCGCAAACCGCGTGCTGCCGCCAAGGCTCAAGCGCCCAGCCCCGGCAGCAGCCCACCCATCATCCCGCC
>CAXTRZ010000507.1:0-2138 GCA_964246715.1 uncultured Acidobacteriaceae bacterium
AATTGTGAAGGCCGCGGGCGGGGCGAGCGGATGCACCGGGCTGACGGCGGTGGGCGGGGTAGGGACGTACTTTGCCGGGGTGATCTATGCGGCGCAGGCGGCGCTGGTGGCGCAGCAGAAGGCGTACCCGGGCACGCAGAATGTGCTGATCATTCTGAGCGACGGCGATGCGAGCGCGACGTCCACGAACATGCCGAATGCCTCCACGTCAAGCGGCACGTATGCGTCGACCAAGAACCAGTGTCACCAGGCGATTACGGCGGCAGCAGCGGCAACGGCGGCGGGCACCAATGTGTACGCGGTGGCGTACGGAGCGACCAGTTCGGGATGTTCGACGGACTCGCCGGCGATTACGCCGTGCTCTACGATGCAGCAGATTGCGTCCGCAACGCAGTATTTCTACTCCGATTACACGGCGACAGGGGGATCAAGCTCGTGTATCTCTTCGGCGCAATCGACGACAGGGTTGAACCAGATTTTCACACGAATTGCGGGGGATTTGACGGTGGGACGGCTGATCCCGGATGGAACGACCTAAAAGCAGGAAAAGACAGGAAAAAGGCAGAAGAATGCAGCGAACGGCAGTGTGGGGGCTGCCGAAGTGAACCTTTTGACACAATTCAAAGGCGTTATGGGTGGCGGTTCGGGCTTTCGGAGCGGCGCGAAACCGGGTAGAGTGATGCGAGAGTAACTCGCGGTACGTGACTGATGTGCCGCAGTCTGCCTCAATCGGACAAATTGTCCCCAAATCCACGAAAGTTGTACGTCGCGGCAGCAATCTGCTTCAGGTACGGGTGCGTTCTATGTACAGAGAGACGGGAGTGACGAATATGCCGCCGCCATCCATTGAGGATGACGCCTTATTGCTGTCGCAGGTACAACGCGGCAACGAACAGGCGATGGCAGCGTTGTTCGACCGCTACTCGAAGGTTGTGTACTCGGTGGCGCTGCGGGTATTGCGAGATCCCTCTGCCGCCGAAGACATATTGCAGGAGATTTTTATGCAGATCTGGCGGACACCGAACAGCTTCATCGCGACGCGCGGCAGCCTTGGCGGCTGGCTCGCCGTGGTGAGCCGGAACCGCTCGATCGATGCGCTGCGGCGCAAGCGTCCCTCAGAACAGGTGGACGACTTGGGCCTGGCTTCGCCGTACAACCTGGCCAACGAGGCTGAGCGGAACTTCATGATGGAGAAGGCGCGCGGCGCGATCGTGCTGCTTCCTCCGGAACAGAGAAAGACGCTGGAGATGGCGTTTTTTGATGGCCTGACACACTCCGAGATTGCGGAGATGACCGGAGACCCGCTTGGCACCGTCAAAACAAGAATAAGAAGCGCGCTCACGACGCTCAGAAAGGCCTTCCAGGCATGATCCCAGTCAAACAAATCGACCCCGAAGACCTTCCCCTGTACGCCATGAATCTTCTTCCGTCTGAGGAGATGGAGGAGCTGACGCAGAATCTGCAGTACAGCCGCGAGGCACGGCGGCAGCTGACGGAGATCAATGAAGAGCTCTCGTTTTATGCGCACTCCGTGAGCCTGGAAGCTCCTGGCCCCGCGGCCAAGCAGCGGCTGATGAAGCAGATTGCGCGGGAGAAGAAGGTCGTCTCAATCGACCGGGCACAGGTCGCGGAGCCCGCGGTAGAGACGGTGTATGTGGAGGCTCCGCAGCGCAGCGCAGCGGCCAAGGTGCTGCCGTGGCTGGGGTGGGCGGCGGCGGCGGGTATCTCACTGGCTGCGGGACGGCTGTATCAGCAGAATGAGATGCTGAACGGGTCCGTCGCTGCCGAGCGCACGGCACTGGCTAACGCGACGAGCTCCGGCGAGATGGCGACACGGGTGATGGAGATCTTTAAGGATCCGGCGGCGCAGAATGTGGTGCTGACGAGCTCTCCGGTCAAGCCTTCTCCCGAAGCGCGGATCGCTTATAACGCCGAGAAGGGGTCTCTGGTATTTCTAGCGACGAGTATGGCCTCGATCGCCGCCGACCGGACGTATGAGCTGTGGCTGATCCCGGCGGACGGACATAATCCAATCCCCGCGGGAACCTTCCGGCCGGATGCGCAAGGGTATGCCAGTGTGATTCTGCCGCAACTACCGAGGGGCGTCATCGCGGCGCAGTTTGGAGTGACGCTGGAGC
>CAXTRZ010000508.1:0-2138 GCA_964246715.1 uncultured Acidobacteriaceae bacterium
GGACGGTGGAGTTGGCGGCGAGGCCGAGGGTGCGGGCGCGGGGGACGTAGGCGAGGACGGCGTTGGCGCTGGTGAAGAGGAGCCAGTCAAAGCTGCGGATGGAGGCGAGCGCCGCGTCCAGGGCACACCACGAGCGCGGCGGCGCGAGCTCAATGGTGGGGATGAGGATGGGCTGGGCTCCGTGCTGCTCCAGCAATGTGGCGAGTGCCGAAGCTTGGCCGCGTGGGCGGGTGACGAGGATGCGGCGGCCTTGGAGGAGAAGGTTCACTCAGGCTAGTTTAGAGCCTGCTGGTTTCTTTGTTGGCGAGGGCCAGGCCTTCAGCGACGGAGGTGAACTCGTTTCCGGCGGTGACGCGGCTGGGGAAACGCTCTTCAAAGATGCGGCGCACGGCAGGGACGAAGCTGGTGCCGCCGGTGAGGAAGACGCGATCGATGGCGGCGGGATCGATGCCGACCGAGGTCAGGAGGCCGTCTACGGTCTCGGCAATAGAAGCGAGTTCCGGGGCGATCCAGCGCTCGAAGTCAGCGCGGGTGACGGAGGCGCGGAGGTCCAGGGTGCCGGCTCCCGGGCCGCTGAAGACGAAGGTGGCCTCCTCTGCAGTCGAGAGGGCGTTCTTGGTGCGCTGCACGGCCTGGTGAAGCTGGTAGCCGAGATCCTCGTCGATGAGGGCTTGGAGTGCTTCGATCTTCTCCGGCTCCATGGCTCGTTTGCGGGCGGAGGTGAGGATCTCCAGCACGTTGCGGGTGCGCAGGAAGGAGAGGTAATGCCAGCGTTCTAAATTGGCGTAGATCCAGGCAGGGACGGCGGGGAGGGTCTTGTTCAGGCCGCGGGCGAGCGACTCCGAGCCGAGCGCGGGGGAGATGAGGTTGCGGACCATGCGGGCGTCAAAAGCGTCGCCGGCGAAGGGGAGGCCGGCGTTGCCGAGGACCTTGCGGGCTGCGGCGGTGCTGGGCGGGCCGACGGTGACGACGGAGAAGTCGCTGGTGCCGCCGCCGAAGTCGCCGATGAGGATGGTCTCGGTGTGGTCGAGGGTCTGCTGGTAGGCGTAGGCGGCGGCGAGCGGCTCCAGCTCAAACTCGATCTGCTCGAAGCCAGCGCGAGCGAAGGCGGCGCGGAGACGGTCGAGAGCAAACTGCTCATCCTGGGGCGATTCAGAGCCGACGAAGCGGACGGGACGGCCTACGGTGGCGGCGCGGATGGGGACACCGAACTGCTGCTCGGCGCGTTCGCGGAGGTCGGTGAGGATGCGGGAGATGAGGTCTTCCAGCGTGTAAGAGCGGCCGAAGACCTCCGTGCCGGTGAGGTTGCGAACGGATAGGTAAGACTTGAGGGATTGGATGAGGCGGCCGGGGTGATCGCCTTCCTGGTGCGCGGCGAGGTAGCGAGCGATGGCCTCCGGACCGGAGCTCGACAGGATGCCCTTGCGGGATTTCTCCAGGTACAGGATGGAGCGGGAGCTTGGGGTCTCGCTTCCCTTCCCGCTGCTTGCATCGGCAAAATGGACCAGTTCCACGCCGGCTGGAGTGACGCGGGCGATGGAGCTGTTGGTGGTGCCGAAGTCGATGCCGACGGCTGACCGCGACGAGTTTTCCGCGTCAGGCATAAGGGGTCATTATCGCCGGTTTGGACTTAAAGGAGAGATGCAGGGGTCCCCACTCCCGGGCAAATGTGAGCAAAATATTCAAAACATTGGACTTAGGTCTGGATCACCGAGGCTAAATCCTTTGTTTTTGATGTTTGTGCCTCTAAAATATTCATAACAAAGGACTTGTCCACATCATGAGACGGGGGCGGATTCTGAGAGGAGGTCCAAGGCTCCTTGGGCGATGAGGAGGTCTGCGGCACGTTCGCCAAAGGCGGCGGCGGGTTCTCCAGGCTCCCTGTCAAGGGTGGTCTGGACCATCTGCTCACCGTCCGGAGAGAGGACTTGGGCGTAGAGGCGGAAGAGGTCCGCCTTGGTGAGGCCGGAGGCGATGCAGTGGGCGCCGAGGGGAAGCTCGCAGCCGCCGCCCATGCGCGCGAGGAAGGCGCGTTCGGCGTCGGTGGCGAAGCGGGTGGCGGGGTGCTCGAGGACGCGGATAGCGGTGTATATTTCTGGGTCGCGGCGGGCGTCGTCGGTGTCGAGCGGGTGTTCGGG
>CAXTRZ010000509.1:0-907 GCA_964246715.1 uncultured Acidobacteriaceae bacterium
CCATAATCCTGACGACTGGCCCAACAAATTCCAGCCCATCCCCTGGGTCTACGCTGAGATCGTTCGTCACCTCTCCCGCGTCGAAGAGGTCCACATCCTCGTCAATGATCTGCACGCGGAGCGCCGCGCCACCAGCTTCCTCAAGCGCGGCGGAGCCAACATGGCTCGCACCCACTTCCACCATTGGCCCACGGACCGCGTCTGGCTTCGCGACTCCGGCCCCATCTTCGTCAAAGACCGCGAGACCGGCGACCTCGCCGTCACCAACTGGAAGTTCAACGCCTGGGCCAAGTATGACAACTGGCACCGCGACGACCTCATCCCTCACCACGTCGCCACCCTCTACAACCTCCCCGAGTTCAAGCCCGAGCTAGTCCTGGAAAACGGCGGCCTCCACCGCCTCGTCCTTGAAGGCGGCTCCATCGACGTTAACGGCGCAGGTACCCTCATCACCACGGAGGAGTGTCTGCTCTCGGAGGTGCAGCAGCGCAATCCCGGCGTCAACCGGCAGCAACTCGAACAAGCCTTCCGTGACCATCTTGGCATCGAGCAGGTCCTCTGGCTCCATCGCGGATGCGCCGGAGACGACACCCACGGCCACGTCGACGACATCACCCGCTTCGTCGGCCCCAACACCATCGTCACCGCAGTCGAGCCCAACACCGCCGATGAGAACCACCTGCCGCTCGCTGAAAACCTAGCCCGTCTCCGCGCTGCCCGCAACCTCGCCGGCGAGCCATACCAGATCGTCCAACTTCCCATGCCCTCCGCAGTCCACTTTGAAGGTCAGCGCCTCCCCGCCTCCTACGCCAACTTTTACATCGCCAACGGCCTCGTTCTTGTGCCCACCTTCAACGACCCCAACGACCGCCACGCCCTCAACATCCTCGCCGGCTGCTTCCCGGAC
>CAXTRZ010000509.1:917-2132 GCA_964246715.1 uncultured Acidobacteriaceae bacterium
CTCGCGCACCAGGCCCTCAACCAGCTGCAACGCCCATGCACCTTCGGCAGCAGCCCGCACGGATGTTTGGAGGGCTGACGCCATGAGGCCGGCGGCGCTACTTGGTTCAGGTCTGCGATTGCCGCGCCGCCGCGTCCAGGCGGCGGAGATCGACACCGTGATCGACACCCGCCTGGTCGTCGACGCGATCGCGACCTCGCGCTCGGCGGCGCACGAGAACAACGTCATCGGCACTCTCAACATCCTCGCCGCCTGCTTCCCGGACCGCGAGATCGTCGGCATCCACGCCGTGGACCTCGTATGGGGACTAGGCACCCTTCACTGCCTCTCCCAGCAGGAGCCCGCATGAGTACAATTTGAGGAGAAGGAGTCTCGTAATGACAGTCGCAGAAGCAATTGCAAAGTCAAAGCAACACATTGGAGAGCTCCTTCCAGAGCTTGGCGCCAACCTCCAGTTAGAAGAACTTGAGACACCTCCCTTCGGGAGTAAGTGGCGTTTCACATTCAGCGCGATCCTACCGAGCACATCCGGAGCAAACGTATCGCAACTGCTGAAAAGCAGAAGAGTGTCGAAAACAGTTGAAATCGACTCTGAGACAGGTGATCTCCTTGCATTGAAAAATGCTGCTGTATGACTTCTACCGAAATCATCTTTGAGAGATATCAGGGCAGCGAATCCTGCTCGATGCGAATCTCTTATTGTTGTACTTCGTCGGTACATTTCAACGGGAGCGGGTCGAGATCTTCAAACGAACATCCGAGTTCTCCTTGCAAGAGTTTGATCTCCTTCTCGCTATTTTGGATCAATTTAGGGTACTCGTGACTACGCCCCATCTCTTGACTGAAGTAAATAGCTTGGCGAATGCCTTGCCGGAGTACCTGAAACCTGACTGGTATGAGCACTTCGCTTTACAGACGAAGACTTGGCTTGAAGTCATGGAGCCTGCAACTAACGTCATGCAAGAGACCTCGTTCAACCCCTTCGGTCTTGCCGATGCCGCCGTTCAGAATGCCTCAGCCAATACTCTGGTTCTTACTGAAGACTTCAGGTTGTCGGGCTTCCTTCAGAGCCAAGGCATCGCAGCCATCAACTTTAGAGAACTAGCAGCTTCACTCTGATAAGTGAGTCTCTCGTAATGCTCAAGGAGCCCGCATGAGCCGCCCCTGGCCGCCACCCCCCGACCTCGCCTCCATCCAGGAGCTCCTCCGCAACGC
>CAXTRZ010000510.1:0-2123 GCA_964246715.1 uncultured Acidobacteriaceae bacterium
GTGGTACTCCACCCACTCGGTCGAGCCCAGCAGGGCGGGCTCCTCACCATCCCAGAAGCAATAGATGATCGTCCGTTGCGGCTTCCATCCCTGCTTCAGCAGCTCTCCCAGGCCCCGGGCCTCCTCAAGCTCCGCCACGGCGCCGCTCAGCGGATCGCCTGCGCCGTTCACCCAGGCATCATGGTGATTGCCGCGGATCACCCACTCATCGGGCGCGGTCGCCCCGGGGATGGTGGCGACGACATCATAGAGCGGCTTGCGATCCCAGTTGAACTGAAGCTGCAGATGTGCCTTCGCGACGCTTGGCCCCGTCTTGTAGGTCAGCGGAAGGGCGCCGCGCCACTCGTCCGGCACGAGCGCACCCTGCAGCGATTCCAGCAGCGGTGTGGCGTCGGCATAGGAGATCGGCATCACCGGGATCTTGGTGATCGTCTGCACATCGGCGAGCGGAATCAGCTTCATGTTGCCGCCGGGTGTGGCGCCCACTCCTGGAGACTGCGGATCACCCGGATAGACCGGCATATCCATCACGCTGCCGCGCTGCACGCCATCCGGAGGACGCATCGGCCCTTCGGGATAGGTGTCGCCCTGCCCATACCCATCCTGCTGTGGATCAGAGAAGATCAGACACCCCACCGCCCCATGCTGCGCCGCCACCTTCGGCTTGATGCCGCGCCACGTCTGCCCGTACCGCGCAAGCACGATCGCGCCCTTGACGGAGACGCCCATCGCCGCCAGCTTCTCGTAGTCATCCGGCGCGCCATAGTTCACATACACCAGCGGAGCCGTCACATCGCCATCGCTGGAAAAGGCGTTGTACGTCGGAAGCTGTTCTTTTTTCTGGTCTGACGTTGGATCGATCTTCAACACCGGCTCATCGATCTTCGCCACAAACTTCGTACCGTTCGGCATCAGCAGTTCCAGCTTGCGCGTCTTCGGCGTCGGAAACAGCGACTCAAAGACCTCAATCTTCGCGTCCAGCCCATAGCTCTTCAACTGCGCCAGCATCCACTCCGCGTTGTCCTTGTCATACGGCGACCCCACATGATGCGGCCTCGCCGTCAGCCGCCGCATGTTCTCCCGCATATGCCCCTGATCGGGCATCGCCCGGAACTTCTGTTCCCACTGCACCTCGGCAGTGCTATGCTCCGGCGTATACCCACGCAGCGGAGCGGTGGCGCCCGGATCGACGGCATAAGCGGAGCTGGCCAACAACGTAAAGCAGGCAATCATCTTGCGCATAGTGCAGTTCCCCTTGATCTTCACAAATTTGTAAACGTTCTAAGCCAGCCCTACTGCAACATCGAAAGCAAAATCAGCAGCGCATTCTGCGGCCCCTTGTAGGAGTCCGTCACATCATCCGTCTCACCCAGTGAGTGCGCTCCCATACCCTTGCCGCCCCCGCCAATCGTGATCGCCGGAATCCCCAGGTGCATCGGAATATTGGAGTCGCTCGACCCCGATCCATATCCCGGCTCGCCAAACCCCAGCGCCTTGATCGAAGCCGCGGCCGTCGTCACAATCGCCGCCTTTGGATCCGTCTGCCCCGCCGGCCGAATCCCAATCTCCTTGATCGCCACGCTCAGCTTGCCCTTGCCGCCCCAGCGCGCGTTCTCTTCCTCCAGCCCCATCTGCACGGCCTTCTTGAACTTCGCATCCAGCACGTCCAGCGATTTCGTATCCGGCGACCGCTCATCGAACTCGAACCATCCCTCAAAAGGAATCGAGTTCACCGAAGTCCCGCCGCCCACCAGCCCCACGTTGAATGTCGTCTTCGGCTCCGCCGGCACCTGCAGGTCGGCGATGTGCGCTATCGCACGGCCCGCCGCATGAATTGGATTCGCAATTCCGAACGCCCCGTAGCTGTGTCCGCCCGGCCCCGTAAACGTCACCCGGTACCGATAGCTCCCCACGCCGCCATTTGTAATCCGATTCGCCTCCCCGGGCTCAATCGAGATGAAGTCGTCGATCTGCCCCCTCATCGTCGTCCCAAACAACTCCTTCATCCCGCGCAGATCGCCGTCGAGCCCGGCTTCGTAATCGGGAACCGGGACCGTCGCACTCGTCGGATCGTGCGGATCATGGCCGGCGATCACCGTCATGATGCGGGCGCAGTCCCGTGC
>CAXTRZ010000511.1:0-2123 GCA_964246715.1 uncultured Acidobacteriaceae bacterium
GGAGGAGGACCGGCTGAAGCTGAATGCGGCTGTGCGGGCGGAGTTTGGCCCGGTGTGGGCGCGGTACGCGAAGCCGGCGGGCAAGGGAGAGTCGGGATTCGAGCGGCAGCAGATACGGAGCGAGTTGTTCCACGCGCTGGGGCTGGCGGAGGATCCGGCGGTGATTGAGGAGGCCCATGCGATTACGGTGGAGCTGCTGAGCGGAAAGAAGGTGGAGGACGAGGATGTGGTGGATGTGGCGGTGGCGCTGTCCGCGACGGTGGGGAATGAGGAGTTTTACGACCGGATGCTGATAGTGAGCCAGAAGGCGGAGGATCCGGGGCTGCAGAGCGAGGCGCTGGAGACGCTGGCAGACTTCAAGGATCCGGCGCTGGCGACGAAGACGCTGGAATATGCGGTCTCCGGGCAGGTGCGGAATCAGGACTCGTGGGTGCTGCTTGCGATCGAGCTAAGCCGGGCGGCGACGCGGGAGCTGGCGTGGAGCTGGATGAAGGCGCACTGGGAGCAGGTGCAGGCGCAGTTGACGACGGCTTCGGGGTCGAACCTGGTGTCTGCTGCGGGGAGCTTCTGCAGCGTGGAAAAGCGGGATGAGGTGCAGAGCTTCTTTGCGGCGCATCCGGTGGAGGCGTCGGAGCGATCGCTGAAGAAGGCGGTGGACAGCATCAATGACTGTGTGCGGCTGCGAGCGATGCAGGAGCCGAACCTGCGGGCTTGGCTGAATGGGCATGTTCGCTGAAGATCGGACTCGAGTTGCAAGAGATTTGGCCGATAGACGCAATAGAGAGTGGCGGGTGCACTTCACACGTCACAGAACCGGAATGGGAAGGATTTACCGACCTGCGCCGGGCTTGGACTACGGGGTATTTAGCAGGTCTGTGAGCTGTTTGATGGGCTGAAAACTGTTTGACAAGCACTATGCGGTACGCTACTTTCCTTTTGAGGACTCCCATGAAGAAATCTTTGCTACTGGTTATCGTCTCTGCAGTTCTGTTCACGGTTGCCCTCCCGCTGCACGCGCAGGGTGGATGCGTCAGCTCTCCTGAGAATCCGACAGTGGTTCTAGCGCTGGTCGGCTCCGCGGGAGCGTTTTTAGCGTCGGCCCGGACACGGGTGAAGGCTCGCCGGGCGGCGAAGTCCGAGGGTTCGATCCAGAACTAATCAGGCAGGCCGGCTCTGGGTCCGCGTCCGGCAGGAGACGCTTTCAGCGGGAAGTTTCACGATGGATCCAATGGTGACGTCAAGTTCAGCCAAGATAAGCCCCCCTTCGCTGGTGACGGGGGGCTTTGGTTCGTTTCCGGCAGCCGCGGGCGTGGCGAGCCTGCTTGCGGTGGTGGGGCTGACGACGATCTGGTCTACGGGATTGCTGCTGTGGAACCTGTGGACGACGGATGCGCTGAAGTCGATCGGGATGGTGGTTCCGGTGGTGAGCTTTTTGCTGGTGCTGCGGGTGTGGCGGTCGCTGGGATGGGAGACGGAGGGGACGTGGTGGGGATTTGTGCTGCTGGCGGCGACGGCGCTGGTGGTGCGGATGCGCGAGCAGAGCGTGATGGTGCTGGTGCTGGCTCCGCAGTGGAGTTTGTACTTTCCGCCACACTCGCTGGTGGTGTTTGCGTATGGGGTGGGTGCGGTGCTGCTCTTCGGCGGGATGAGGCTGCTGCGGGCGAGCGTGTTTCCGCTGACGCTGCTGCTGTTTGTGAACCCGATTCCGCATGTGTTCAACGTGTATGTGGACCTGCCGCTGCAGCGGGCTTCAGCGCATGTGGCGCGGGGGTTTGCGATGGCGCTGGGGCAGCCGCTGAGCCCGGATAAGCTGCGGCTGATGTTTACGCCGGAGTTCGGGATGTTTATTGCGCCGGGATGCAATGGGATTCGTGGCGCGGTGACTATGGGACTGATTGCATTGGTGGCGGGGTATCTGTACCGGTTCCGGTGGCAGGCTCATGCGGCGGTGGTGGCTGGGGCGGTGCTGCTGGGGTATGTGTTCAACTTTGCGCGGTTGTGCGTGCTGGTGCTGTTTTATCTGGTGGCGCTGCATCGTCCGTGGCTGCAGGACCGGGCGGAGAATGCGGATTATCTGATTGGGGCGGGGCTGTTCTTTATTGCGGTGTACCTGCTGTATGCGG
>CAXTRZ010000512.1:0-2115 GCA_964246715.1 uncultured Acidobacteriaceae bacterium
GCCCCGGCAACACTGTCGCCGACACAAACTCCGGCGCCGTCGTTCTCGCCGTCGCTGTCCGCGTCAGCAGAATCGGATCCCGCCCGCCCGGCCGCGGTCCCGCCTGCTCCAGCGGAACCCCCTGGATCTTCTGCTCCAAAAAATGAAACTGCGCATGACGATGCGCCACATAGATCGCCCCCGGCACCACGATCACCAGCACCACCGCCAGCAACGGAAACAGGCTTGAACTCCGGCCATCTCCGCCCATTACTGCATACCACGCCCGCATCATTCGTTCTTTGAAGATTGCCGCATACATCCTGCTGATCCGCTGCTCTTCCACTGCGCTGCCTCGTCAAATGCTTCTCGTGATACGGACGTCTCTTGCTTCCGGATGCGCGCCACTCTGGATGCGTCGCCCGCGCACCCTTCATTCTCACACGCCACCCTCGTATATAGAATCTGCGTGACCGGTCCTTCCAATCTTTTCGCAGCCTCATCGCGGTGTAGGGTATTAGGCCGTTAGGCCCAATCGCCTTCCTATCTCACCGCAACGCGGGTCCAACCAAATCTTCCTACCCCGAATCACAACATCTGGGCTTTGCGGTGAAGCCGCGCGTTCGCATCATCAAATCGAAGATCGAGGTACGACCCTATGAAGAGATACATCTTTTTCGCCTTCGGCATTGGAATCTCCATCGGAGCCAGCATCGCCCTCCTCTACGCCCCGCAGAGCGGCGTCGCCACCCGCAAAAAGATCAAGCGCTCCGCTCAGGACGCCAGCGACTACCTCGAGGACACCGCAGGCTACCTCAAGGAGCAAGCCGAGTACCTCGCCTCCGAGGCCCAGAAGCTCGTTGAAAACACGAAGTCCGCCGTCGAACAGGCCGGCGGCATCGTCTCGGGAGCCATCAAGACCGCTCAAAAGCTCGTATAACTCTTCTCCAGAAGACTTCCTCGCCGGCGGAACGACATCCTCGTTCCGCCGCTCTTCTTTGCAAACCTTTGCGCTAACCTCTGCGCCCGTCGCGTACCGCATCTCGCTTTACTGCTCTCCCGGCTACACAGCCACTCTCATTGGTCCAACCTCCGCACCCGCATACGTTCATCCGCCGCCTGCGTCACCGACAGCAAGGCCCAGAACCCAAAGTCCACCCGTAAACTCTCTCGTTCTAAGACTTTGCACGTTTACCCCGGGGGGGGGCACCCCCGCCTCGCCGCAAAAGAAAGGGCTCGCGGGAAATCTCCCGCAAGCCCTTCCATTCTTACTCAACAACCGAAAGAGGTTAGACCGCTGTAAGCGCCAGTCCTGCGGCCTTCTCTTCCGTGTCCGACAGTATCGGCCGGTAGAACAGCGTGTTGTTCTCCAGATACACCTCCAGAAACGCCGGCCGCTCCTTGATTCCGCCCGCAATCAGCGCCTCGCTCAGCGGATCCTCAACAAACCGCTGCAGCGCTCTCCGCAGCGGCCGCGCTCCATAGGTCCGGTCGCTCGCCGTCTTCTGCAGAATGTACCGCTTCGCATCGTCGTTCACGCTGATCGTGATCGCCTTATGGACCAGGTTCGTGTTGAGCTGCTGCACCAGCAGCTCCAGAATCTGCATCAGGTCGCTCTCCACCAGGCTCGTGAAGATGATGATCTCATCCAGACGGTTCAGGAACTCCGGGTTGAAGGTCTTCTTCACCTCGCCCCGCACCAGCTCCTCCATCTTGTCGAGCACCATGTTCTCGTCGCTCGTCTGGAACCCAAGCCCCTGCTGCTTCTGCAGGTGCTTCGCCCCGATATTCGACGTCATCACGATGATGGTGTTCTTGAAGTCCACCGTGTTGCCCAAGCCGTCCGTCAGTTGCCCGTCCTCGAAAACCTGCAGCAACAGGTTATACACGTCCGGGTGCGCCTTCTCGATCTCATCCAGCAGCACCACCGAGTACGGATTGCGCTTCACCCGTTCGGTAAGCTGACCGCCCTCCTCGTAACCCACATACCCCGGAGGCGACCCAATCAGCTTGCTCACAGAATGCTTCTCCATGAACTCCGACATATCGAACCGGATCACGCTCAACTCCCATCCGAAAACGAACTGCGCCAGCGTCCGCGCCATCACCCTCTAACCCACGCCCGACGGCCCCAGA
>CAXTRZ010000513.1:0-2109 GCA_964246715.1 uncultured Acidobacteriaceae bacterium
AGGTGAGGTCGATGGGGGCGTCCTGGCCGGCGTCGAGACGCTCCTGCACGATGATCACGAGACGGCCGGCGTAGCCGGACTCCTGTTCGAGGGCGTCTTTGCGCTTCTGGTTGCGTTCAAGCGAGATGTAGGTGAGGGCAGTGTCTTCCGCGACCGCCTGGCGGATGTCCTGCAGGGCGAAGCTGGCGGAGGTGGTGCCGATGCGCGCGGCGCGGATGTAGTCAAACTGCGAGAAGTTGAAGGCAAGGGACTGCGCGGTGAAGTTGAAGAGGGTGGGCTGGCCGACCGGGAAGCCGAAGGTTGCGCCGAGGCCGGAGCCGCCGGCGACCACGGGGATAAAGACGTCCTTGGTCTGCGAGAGCTGGGCGCGTGCGCGGCGGACGTCCGCCTCCGCGGTTTGGACGCGCGGGCTGTTCTTGAGGGCGAGATCGACGGCGGTGGTGAGGGAGATCTGCGCGTGAGCGTGGGGCGCGGCGAAGAGGGAGAACGCTGAGAAGAGGGAGAACGCGGCGAAGAGGGTGAACGCGGACCGGAACATGCCTATTGAACCTGCCTGACGGCGAGTCCGTCGGTGAGGTCTTGTCCGGGCGCGGTGGCGTTGAGCACGACGGCATCGCCGTCTTTGAGGCCGCTGAGGATCTCGACGTCCGTGGAGCTGAGGATGCCGACCTGGACCGGTGTGCGCTGCAGCTTGCCGTCTACGATGCGGTAGACGAAGTCGCTGACGCCTTCGGTGTGCAGCGCCTCGCGGGGAACGCTGAGGGCGTTGTTGCGGGCGGAGGTGGTGACGGTGACGGTGACGTTGGAGTTGGGCGGCAGATCGCCGTGGGCGTCGTCCACGGTGATGAGGGCTTCGCCGACGCTGCGCGTGCCGTAAGGAATGACGGTTGTTGGAGAGCGGGAGATGTGGCCGTGCCAGGTCTGATCGCGCTTGGCGTCCCAGACGATCTTGACGGGCTGGCCTGGGGTAAGTTTGCCGATCTCAGGCTCGTCAAAGTAAGCGCGGATCTGGATGCGGTTGAGGTCGGCGACGTCCATCAGGTCGTCGCCGTCGCGGACGAAGTCGTAGGGCGAGATGGGGATGGAGTAGACGGTGCCGGCGATGGGGGAGTGAATGTCAATGGCGGCAAGGCCGCTCTGCGCGGCGGCGATGGCGGCGCGGGCGTCGGCGACGCGGGCGTTCTGGTTGGCGATATCGCGTGGGGAGTAACGCACGCCGAGACGGGACTTGGCGTTGTCCAAGGAGGCGGTGGCGTTCTGGAGCCGTTGCTGCTTCTGGGCGACCTCCGCCGCGGAGGCTGCGCCTTTGGCTTGAAGAGCCTGGACGGCGGCGAGATCGGAGGCGGCGTGATCGCGCTCTAACTGAGCCGAGGCGACGTCCTGGCGGAAGCGCGTGAGCTCCTCGGTTGAGCCGCCGCCCTGGAGGTCGGCGAGGCCGGTCTCCGCGGCGGCGAGGCTGGACTCCGCGCCGGCGAGACGGGCCTTGGCGTCGGAGTCGCGCAGGCTGACGAGGAGGGTGCCGGGCTGAACCTTCTGGTTGACGTCAACGTAGACCTTGGCGACGATGCCCGGACCGGGTGCGTGGGCCTGAAAGGCGGCTCCGTCGACGGGCTCGACCTTGCCGTTGGTGGAGACCGTGCTGAGCAGATCCTGATGCGAGACGCGGGAGATGCGGACCTCTACGGCGCTGTGGCCGAAGACGCGCACGGCGAAGTACAGGCCGGCGAGCAGGATGATCGCCGCGACGGACAGGAGGATAGGTTTACTTCGGTTTTGCTCAGCTTTGGCCATTGCTTAGGAGTCTCAGTATATAAGACGTGAACTCATCTCAAACGAAGCAGCTTTATGTTGCATGGATGATGCAGTGTACGGTCAGGCACCGGCTCCGGATGGAGCCAGGTCAATCAACTCAAGTTCGATTCCGCTGTAGCGGGGATGTTTGTTCTCGCGTAGACGATACAGGAGATCGACGGCGGAGCCAGGGACAACCTTGAGGGCGGCGAGGCGGGTGGGCCAATCATCTCCGTTGCCGGGCGCGGCGGTCCGGCTCCAGCCCATGGCGCTGAGTGGGGGCTGGTCCGGCGTGGGGTTTGGCGGGGCGAGCGGGAT
>CAXTRZ010000514.1:0-1227 GCA_964246715.1 uncultured Acidobacteriaceae bacterium
CTCGGTGGACTGGATGCACCGGGACGCTGCGCGTGCGCGAATCAGAGTCACCGTAAAGCGAATCCTACGCAAGTATGGATACCCCCCAGACCTTCAGGACGCTGCCGTACAAACCGTCTTGCAGCAGGCTGAGGCGCTATCGGCTGAGTGGGCTGAGGCGCTATAGCTCAGGCGCCACGCGAAGCCGCGCAGTCGACGATGTCATCTACCGCTGAGAAAGCGGGAAATGAAATTCTCAGCGGACGGCCGTCCATATCCTTCGCCATTGAGAGATTAATCAGGCCGTCTGCGGACGTGAAGCCGAATGGCACTCGCTACCTCGCGCAGTGGCCGACCCAGACCCACCCGACACGTTTCTAAAGCGAGACCGTTGCCGAGTCTCAGAAGTACATTCAATGAGGTTCTATGTCCAATCGTTTGGTTCCATCCGGTAGTGGCTACATTGCCGTTTCTCTTGAGCGTGTTCAAGGAAAGGCCATAAGAGGTTTAGATATTCTTCAAACAGACGACACACTCAACGTGAACCTCCGTTTCCATGAGGACATCGCCGTTGAATTAAGGTTCGTGATCGCATTGAAGGCATCTGCCACACTGCTCCAATACAAGCAGGGAGATGCACGCGTCATCAAAGGGCTGGACTTAGAGTCGCACAAGTAGCTCGGCGGGTCGGCAAGGGCCGCGATTTACGTGCCAGGGCGCGCTCTCCGAGCAAAGCACATCTGTCCTTTCAGGTGCGTGTTCCGTATTAGGCGCCTTTGTTTCCTTGCTGGCGCTTCTGCGTCACATCTTCAATCCCAACTCTGAAGCGGCTCTCTCCAAACCATATGATCACTTATCTTCTGCATCTGCAGATCTAGCCAATGGCCTGCAACCCGATAGATCAGGATCGAAACTGATAGAAGGAGAATGGCGCAGGCGCTATTCAAGAACACCTCGCTCGCAGAGATGGCAGGCACGTTTCTACTGCGGCCGCAGTGCGGGCAAACTTCACTCATAGGAGTCTTCTCCTTTGCCGCTTTCCTCTTGAAGGGCGGCCAAGTCTGCGTGGTAGTGCCCGAGCGACTCAGTTGGCTCGTCTTCCTCCTCTAAGTCGTCTGGCTCCGTGGATGTCGCGGCCGCAAATGCGGCGCGCTCCCGTTTGTCCCGGCGCACATCGAGGAGTTGCTCCCCGATCGTGTGTTTAGGGGAGAAACAGTATTGGAGGTAGGCCTCAAAGAGAGACAAGTT
>CAXTRZ010000514.1:1237-2106 GCA_964246715.1 uncultured Acidobacteriaceae bacterium
GACAAGTTCCTGATACCGCGTCTGAGCAGGTCCGGCTGATGATTTTTGTAGAGTTGCGAGAGCGCTTCTGGGGTGATGAGAAAGTAACGCCTTTTCCCTCGTTCAACGATCGAAGCATCAAGCCATTTCTGATCGATCCAGAAAAGGACTTCAGTCTTGCGAACGTGAAGCACTGTGGCCAGACTCTCCACCGAAAAGAGATCACACCGGATCTCTCGCAGGCTGAGATGATTCCTTCTCAACATGTTCCGGATTGCCTTCGGGCTCCGCTTGAGCTTCTGCGCGACCTCGTCGACGGACTTCTTTACCAATTCCTCGCGAACCGTCTCGAACTCGGCTTCACTCCAACGGCGGTATTCGGTTTTGCTCTTGAGCCCATGCTGGATGATGAAGCGCCAACAGGCTTCCTTGGATCGACCAGAGTGCCGCTGTAGGCGGACAACAAGCTGTTCAAGTTTGTTACCTGAGAGGACCTTGGCTTGATTAGCCATCGCAAAGGCCTCATGGCTCCAGGTTGAGGATCGCAACATCAAGTCAGTAGTAGTGGTCATAGGAGCACCTATATGGTGTAAACCTATGACCATCGGGGCCAAGTGTCGAGCGAAGTTTCGTCCAGGGGCTATTCCGAGCCGGCATAACGGGATGAAAGTGTCGAACACTTTCAGAGCCTGCGGAGGATCAAAAAACCATTAGAAAGCAGGACGTGCAAGTCCACTTGAGCCCACTGTCGGCCCCCACGAGCGCCGGTTAGGAATCCCCGCCGCAAAGTTGACTCAGGTCATAAGCCTGGATCAACTCTGGATGACCGACTCCGGGTCGGATCAGATTTGCCTCTAGAGCAGGGTTGACGCTGAAGGAAGATGTGAAGG
>CAXTRZ010000515.1:0-2104 GCA_964246715.1 uncultured Acidobacteriaceae bacterium
GGTGGGTGGTGTTGGGGACGGCGGCGGTGTGGATGGTGTCGCCGGTGCTGACATGGATGAGCGGGCTGGGACTGAACTGGGCGATGGCGTTGATGATGGCGCCGCTGTTGCTGCCGTGGGAGCGGAAGGGCACGGCGGGTTAGAAGAAAGGTAAGAGCGGTTCGCAAGGGACGCGAGGAAGATGCTGCGAAGGCGCAAAGTGCGGCGGCGCGGTGGTGGGGTATGCTTAAGGGCTGAGGTGAGCACGTGTTGAGTGTGGCAGCAGTTTGGATGCAAAGCGCGGGTGGGTTTGCCGGGTTGGGCAGTGTTGGGCAACTGGCGCTGCCGGTGCTGTTCTTTGTGGCGCTGTACTTCCTGATGATTGCGCCGAACCAGAAGAAGCAGAAGGCGTGGCAGCAGATGCTGGGGGCGCTGAAGTCCGGCGACCGGGTGACGACGAACGGCGGGCTGCGGGGGACGGTGATCTCGGTGAAGGACGATGTGGTGATTGTCAGGGTGCAGCCGGATGGGGTAAAGCTGGAGTTTGTGAAGAGCTCGATTGCCGCGGTGACGACAGAAGAGGCGTCGTAGGCGAAGCTTGTTTTGCGCGGGAACGGTACGGGTGCGATAGACTGAAGTGATTCAAAGACTCAGGTCTGCGTTGCCTTGGCGTGCGCGGATTTGGAACGAGACCAGACCGCGGCTTCCCTGAGGAGCGCGGATGAAGGGTTAGAAAGAGGAGCCGGCGGCGCTCAGCAGGTTAGGGCGGGCACGCGCGGCGGGTCCTTACAGAGATCAGGGGCAATAAGCTGGGCACGAAACTGGCACTCATCGTCGTCGTACTGCTGTTCTTTGTGTACGGCATCATCGGGATACCGACGCACGGCTTCAAGCAGGCGATTACGGACCGCATCCACCTTGGGCTGGACCTGAAGGGCGGCACGCATCTGGTGCTGGCGGTGCATGTGGAGGAGGCGCTGGCGTCTTCGACCGACCGCGACGTGCAGCGGCTGGAGGCATCGCTGGCTGAGTCCGGGGTGGCGGGCGCGAAGGTGGCCAAGACGGACCCGGCGCATCCTGAGGTGATTACGATCACCGGGGTTCCGGCAACCTCGACGAGCGCGGTGCGGAGCATGGTGGGGACGCAGGCGTATGCGGGGTATGACCTGACGACGCAGGGCGACGGCGGCATGAGGCTGACGCTGCGGCCTTCCGCGGTGCAAGACCTTGAGAGCCATGTGGTGGAGCAGTCGATTGAGACCATTCGCGAGCGCATCGACAAGCTGGGCGTCTCCGAGCCGGTGATCCAGAAGTATGGGTTGGGGGACAACCAGATTCTCGTCGAACTGCCGGGCGTGGACGATCCGGGCCGGGTGGAAGAGGTGATTCAGTCGACGGCGAAGCTGGAGATTCATGCGGTGGACGGGAGTCCGGCGGGGTTCGACGATGAGACGGCGGCGCTGGCCTCGGTTAACGGCACGCTGGCTCCGGATGACGTCATGGTGCGGGGGACGGGTTCGGCGGGTGCGCCGGACCGGGTGTACATCCTGAAGCGGGCTAGCGAGGTGGAGGGCACGGACTTCCGCGATGCGCAGCCTTCAACGGACATGAACGGGCGTCCGAATATCACATTTACGCTGACCACCGAGGCGGGCGAACGATTTTTGAAGTACACGCAGGCGCATTTGGCTTCGGGGCCGACGCCGGGGTCGATGGCGATTGTGCTGGAGAACAAGGTGCGCGAGGTGGCGTCGATCAACGGCGCGATTCGCGACCAGGGCGAGATTACGGGCGGCTTTAGCCAGCAGCAGGCGCAGGACCTGAGTCTGATGCTGCGGACGGGGGCGCTGCCGGCCTCGCTGGCGCCGATTGAGACGCGGACGGTTGGGCCGAGCCTGGGCGCGGCGAGCATCCGCCAGGGTGTGGTGGCGGCGATTGCCGGTATGGCCGCCGTGATGATCTTCATGCTGATCTACTACAAAGGATCGGGGATCAACGCGGACCTGGCATTGGTGCTGAACCTGGTGATCCTGCTGGGCTGCATGGGCTTTAGCCATGCGACGCTGACGCTGCCGGGGATCGCGGGCGTGATTCTGACGATCGGCATGGGCGTCGACTCGAAAGT
>CAXTRZ010000516.1:0-1459 GCA_964246715.1 uncultured Acidobacteriaceae bacterium
ACGAGAAGGCTATCGCGCGGCATTTCGTGGCGGTCTCGACCAACGCGGGCGAGGTTTCGAAGTTCGGCATCGACACCGCCAACATGTTCGGATTCTGGGACTGGGTAGGAGGCCGCTATTCGATGGATTCAGCGATTGGGCTTTCGACGATGGTGGCGATTGGGCCGAAGAACTTTTATGAGCTGCTGGCCGGGTTCCACGAGATGGATGTGCACTTCCGGACGACGCCGTTTGAGAAGAACCTACCAATCCTGATGGGGCTGCTCTCAGTATGGTATACGGACTTCTTCAACGCGCAGACGGTGGCGATTCTGCCGTATGAGCAGTATCTGAAGCGGTTTCCGGCGTACCTGCAGCAGTTGACGATGGAGTCGAACGGCAAGCATGTGACGCTGGATGGACAGCATGTGACGGCGGATACGGGGCCGATCTATTGGGGCGAGCCGGGGACGAATGGACAGCACTCGTTCTACCAGTTGATTCACCAGGGGACGAGGCTGATTCCGTGCGATTTCATTGGGTTCTACAAGACGCTGAACCCTCTGGGGCGGCACCATGACATCCTGATGGCGAACGTATTTGCGCAGGCTGAGGCGCTGGCGTTCGGCAAGACGCAGGAGCAGGTGAAGGCCGAGGGTGTGGCGCCGGAGCTGGTGCCGCATAAGGTGTTTGAGGGGAATCGGCCGTCCAATGTGATTTTGGCTGAGGTGTTGACGCCGAAGATGCTGGGTAAGCTCGTTGCGCTGTATGAGCACACGGTGTTTACGCAGGGCGCGGTGTGGGGGATCGACTCGTTTGACCAGTGGGGCGTGGAGCTGGGGAAGGTGCTGGCGACGCGGATCCTTGGGGAGCTTGAGGGTAAGGGCGAGCTGACGCATGATACGTCGACGAATGCGCTGATTGAGAAGTACCGGGCGAGCAAGTAGCACTTCGTGCCGTCTTGGTTGTCGTGGTGAGTAAGCGGTCGTGGTTTCTCCCGTTGGTCGAAAATACCCGATGGAAGAGAGCGCGGCCGCCTTTCTGTTTGTGGAAGGACTTGTCCTGGCGGACGGGCCTACTGCGGCACTTCGCGCGGTCTTGGTTGTCGAGGCAGGGATGACTCGGAGGTTCCTCCCGGTGATCGGGAATCTGGCGAAGGGCTTAGAGGGCGGCGAGGGTGTCGAGGAGGTCTTGGGGTTCGGGGCGGACGCGGTGGTCGGCGTGAGCTTCGGCGAAGGCGATGGTGCCGTCGGGGCGGATGAGATAGAGGGCGGGGAGAGGCAGGGTCCAGGAGGCTTCGGTGGCGGTGTCGTAGGTGAGGGCGGCGTTGCTGTGGGGGATGTTGACGAGGATGGAGCGGTAGTAGGTGCGCGCCGGGAGCGGTACGAGGTGGGCAAGGCCGAAGGCTGCGGCGACCATGCAGCCGGGGTCGCTGAGGACGGGGAAGCCGAGGGCGTGCTGCTGAGCGGTGAAGTCGTTA
>CAXTRZ010000516.1:1469-2101 GCA_964246715.1 uncultured Acidobacteriaceae bacterium
GGCCTGTTCTTCTCCGGGACCCAGACGCTGGCGGGAACGGGGACGGTCGTCTTCACCGCCGGCACGGGCAATACCATTCAGCCGTCCAGCGGAACGCTGACGGTCGGCACGGGCATCACCGTCCGCGGCGGCAGCGGGACCGTCGGCGCGGCGGCCGGTCCGGCGGCGGGCGCGGCGCGAGCCCGCCATGACGCGGGGCTTGCGCGCGCGGAGGCGGGGGTAGAGCTCGCGCCAGGTTTCAAGCTCGGTGATGCAGTACGGGTCCCAGCGGCCGCGAAAGAACTTGAGGATGACTGGACCGAGGGCGAGGAGGTCTGCGGAGGAGACGGGCTGGCCGGTGCGAGCATCTTGTAACTGGAATGCGGGAGCGGTGGCGCCGACGGGGAGGATGCGGTCTTCGATACCGGTGGCGAAGAGGTCGGCAGAGGCTTGCTCGGAGATGGCGAGGCGGTCGGGCTGGACGAGGGCTCGGGTGCGGGCGGTGATGGCGTCGAGTTGGTCCTGTAAGGCTATACGACTATTATGACGTGTCCTGCCGGACGGGCGCCCTGCGCGGGCGGCGGTCACTTCGTGACGTGTGTTGGGCTGCGCGTGGTTCGGGCGTTGCCCGACGCGGGCAGGGACGTCAGTGG
>CAXTRZ010000517.1:0-2100 GCA_964246715.1 uncultured Acidobacteriaceae bacterium
GTGGTTGGCGGCGTTGACGATGGCGGCGATGTGGAGTTGGGTGATGTCGCCGCTGTGGAGTTCACGGCTTGGCATAAGTAGCACTTTTGGGGAATGGAAGTGTGAGGTGGGATGCTGTCCTGATCTGGAGCGTTTACGCAATCTTCATCATCGCGGGGTGCCGGGACGGATATCGTGTGAGTAACCGCAGTCAGTTCAATTCGCAGGGTAGACCGCAATGCCACTTGCAGCCGCAGAAGACGCTACGCAGATCCAGACTGGGTCCATGCTGGATCAGAAGCTTTCCAAGTCGAGCCCCGGAATGATCGGCACGCTGGTGTTTGTGGCGATGCTGATTGGCGGCGTGGCTTATATCTGGACGAAGCTGTCGCATGACCTTTCCATTGTCCATAACGCGAGTGTGTTTCCGTTCGTCCTGTTGGGCGTGGCGCTGCTGATCGCGTTGGGATTTGAGTTTGTGAACGGGTTCCACGACACGGCGAACGCGGTGGCGACGTGTATCTATACCCACTCGCTGGAGCCGCATATCGCAGTGGTGTACTCCGGCATTATGAACTTCACCGGGGTGCTGCTGAGTTCCGGCGCGGTGGCGTACAGCGTCATCACGCTGCTGCCGGTGGAGTTGATTCTGAAGGTGAGCAAGGGGTCCGGATTTGCGATGGTGTTTGCGCTGCTGATTGCGGCGATCATCTGGAACCTGGCGACGTGGTGGCGGGGGCTGCCGGCGTCGAGCTCGCACACGATGATCGGGTCGATCATTGGTGTGGGGATCATGAACCAGCTGATGCAGGGGAACTCCGGCACGGCTGGGGTGGAGTGGCCGCAGGTGACGAAGGTGTTTTCGACGCTGGCGCTTTCGCCGGTGATCGGGTTTATTGGCGCGGCACTGCTTTTCTTCCTGTTCAAGCTGCTGGCGCGCGACCCGCGGCTGTACAAGGCTCCCGAGGGACCGGAGCCGCCGCCGTTTTACATTCGGCTGCTGCTGATCGGGACGTGCGGGGGGGTTAGCTACTTTCACGGGTCGAACGATGGGCAGAAGGGCATGGGGCTGATCATGCTGATTTTGGTGGGCACGGTGCCGACGGCGTATGCGCTGAACCACACCGTAGGCGCGGGCGAGATGCAGAAGTTCGCGCAGGTTTCCACGCAGGTTGCGGGGGCGCTGGATCATTACAAGACGACAAGCCTGCCGCTGAACCAGGCGGAGCCGGAGCTGACCGAGTTTGTGGCGAAGAAGAAGTACGACGCGAGTGTGATTCCGGCGCTGCAGCAGGAGATTGTGGACATCCGGAACGAGGCTTCATCGTACGGCTCGCTAGGCGCGGTTCCGGCGGATATGCAGGCGAACGTGCGGAACCAGATGTACCTGACCAGCGAGAGTTTGAAGCTGCTGGCGAAGTCCGGGCCGAAGATGAGCGCGGACGATACGAAGGCGCTGGCAACCTACAAGGGATTTCTGGATAAATCGACGCGGTTTATCCCGACCTGGGTGAAGGTGGCGGTCGCGCTGGCGCTTGGGCTGGGCACGATGGTTGGGTGGAAGCGGATTGTGGTGACGGTCGGGGAAAAGATTGGGAAGACGCACCTGACCTATGCCCAGGGGGCCTCCGCCGAGATTATGGCGATGATCACAATTGGGTTGGCGGACGGGCTGGGACTTCCGGTGAGTACGACGCACGTGCTGAGCTCCGGCGTGGCGGGCACGATGGCGGCGAACCGGAGCGGGCTGCAGATGTCTACGATCCGGGATATCGCGCTGGCGTGGATCTTTACGCTGCCGGCGGCGGCGGTGCTTTCAGGCTGCCTGTTCTGGCTGTTCAACAAGATGGCGTAAGTAGGGGTGGATGCGGAGGGCCCTCGCCGCGGCGAGAGCCTTTTGCATGTGCTGCCCCCCCGGGGTTTATGGGCAAAGTATTCACAACATGTCACTAGCCTCGTATCGACCTTCGTAACTTGTGGAAAGTTACCTGGAGGGTGGACGACTCAGGCGGGACCAAGAGTGTGGTTGGTATGCTTAGAGGTCAATCACCCTGGTCTTGAAAGCGAAGAGAGATTTGAGCCTGAAAGCAAAGATCGAAGCGGTTATTTATGCGTCGGAAG
>CAXTRZ010000518.1:0-2082 GCA_964246715.1 uncultured Acidobacteriaceae bacterium
TTCCTTATGGTTATCTTCGACATACGACCAAGAACGGTCTCTACTGTATCGGCGATCAGGCAGCCGTCATCCCATCATTCACAGGCGATGGCATATCCATCGCCTTACATACTGCTCGCCGCGCCACCGCTGCCTACCTCGCTGAGGAGTCTGCTCCCGTCTTTCAACTAAAGCTGCGCTCCGCGATGGTGCCCCAGATGCGTCTTGCTGAGCTTGCCGCCAACGGGCTAAACAACGCCTTTGCGCGGGCAGTACTGCCGTTCTGCCTCAGAGTCTGGCCAGGCGCGATGCGTGTAACGGCTAGGCTGACGCGCGTCACCCAGCCTGCTTCTGATGCTCCGCCGGCGTTTACCAACTGAAAGCGGGCTCTCCATCAGCGCTCTAAACTAAACGACTACCGGCTTTCAGCCGGTAGTCGTTTAGACCGGGTAATGGAGACTAAACTCAGGGGAGATGCAATGGAAGCCTTCGCCGCCTTAGCTCTCACTTTCATACTTGCTCCAGTCGCGCTCGCACAACACCAGACTTTCGTGGTCAACCCCGACGAGAGTGAGGTCAAGATGAAACTGAACACGACCCACGAGATCGTCAACGGAACCTTCTATGTGCAGTCCGGGTCAATCGAATTCGACCGTAGCGCGACGAAGATGTCTGGCACCGTCGTCGTCGCAGCCGGCAGCGGGAAGACCGGAAACGACAGTCGTGATAAGAAGATGACCAAAGGCATTCTCAAGGCGGACCAGTACACGACCATCTCTTTTGCGCCGAAAACATACCAGGGCACGATCTCCGCTTCAGGTAACTCAACTATCCAGTTGAGAGGAGTATTGACGCTACTCGGTACACCTCATGACATAACAATCCCGATGCAGATATACATCGACGGATCGAAAGCGACGGCGAAGACGCAGTTCACCGTTCCCTATGTGCAATGGGGGCTTAAGAACCCAAGTATTCTAATCTGGAAGGCTGAGAATGACGTGGCCATTGACCTCGATCTCGTCGGCCAGATTTCACACTAGGAGATTCTTGCCAAGCATGAGTATGCGTACGATTCGATTGGCCGCGTTCTGTCTTCTCTTATTTCCGATGCTGAGCTTAGCGCAAACCGACGAGATACAGGTCTATGACGGAGAGATCGCCCCACCAGGAATCTTCAATCTGATGATTCATCAAAACTTTACTCCCACGGGACGAACTACTCCTGACTATCCAGGTGCGATCGTAGCCAATCACTCGTATCAAGTGACAGCCGAATTTGCATACGGAGTGACGCCATGGTTGGAACAAGGACTTTACCTCCCGGTAAGCTCGCCGTATTCGACCAACTTTGGTTCTACGCTTAATGGCTTTAAGATCCGCGAACTGTTTGCGCAACCGAATGCTCACGATCATACCTTCTTCTACGCGGCTAACTTTGAGCTAAGCTTCAACCGCCACTACTGGGAAGACAGAACAGTCACGTCAGAGATCAGGCCGATCATCGGATTGCACTTGAAGCCTTGGGACATCATCTACAACCCGATACTCGATACCGACTATACGGGCGGCTTCGGCAACCTTCAGTACAATCCGTCAGGGCGAATCGCGTACAACTTCAATGATCGCTGGGCACTTGCCGCGGAAGAATATGACGGATTTGGCCCCTTGCATGGCTTCCTCCCGCTTTCAAAGCAATTTCATGAGGTTTGGGCGACCACTGATTACTCAGGGACGAAGTTCCTCGGCTTGAGCGTCGAGAGTGGCGTGGGTTACGGGGTGACAGCCGCATCTGATAAATGGACCGTCAAGTTGATGCTCTCCCGGAACCTCAATACTCGCCCTTGGCATCCACGGAGTAAGAGTACGGGCAGCGCGACGATCGATAACGCAACGCCATCTTCTTTTTCAAAAACAGATAGATGAGAAAGGGGCACGCTTTCGCCGCTTAGAAGAGAAAAGCAGCGCCGGTCTCTGCGAATAACAAGTCCGGCCTCCTCAAGCCTTGCTGCAGGCAAACGCAAGATGTGAAGACGGTACAGGAGCTCTCCGCCTTGCGCTCCTCGCGTACGGCTTCCGTTTCGGTGGGCGGGCGCGCAGCCA
>CAXTRZ010000519.1:0-2076 GCA_964246715.1 uncultured Acidobacteriaceae bacterium
CCATCACTTCCCGCACCCGCGCCATGATGATCAACACCCCCTCCAACCCCGCCGGTAAAGTTTTCACCCTCGCGGAACTGGAGGCACTAGCCGCCATCGCCGAAGAGCACAATCTCTTCCTCTTCACCGATGAGATCTACGAGCACTTCGTCTACGGTTTGGCCAAGCACATCAGCCCTGCCTCGCTCCCCGGCCTGCGCAAGCGCACCATCCTCATGTCCGGCTTCTCCAAGACCTTCTCCGTCACCGGCTGGCGCATCGGATACCTGATCGCGGACGCTCGCTGGACGCCCTCCATCGGCTACTTCCACGACCTCACCTATATCTGCGCCCCTGCGCCATTGCAGCATGGAGTGGCGGCAGGCGTAGAACAGCTTACGCCCACCTTCTACACTGGTCTTGCAGCCGAGCACGAAGTCAAACGCGCCATGCTCGTTGAAGCACTCCGCGTCGCCGGCTTGACCCCACACATCCCGGACGGAGCCTATTACATCCTCGCCAACTCGGGACCGCTCCAAGGCGCCAATGCCGCCGAGAAGGCCCGTGACCTCCTCCGCCGCACCGGTGTTGCCTCTGTCGCCGGCTCCGCTTTTTTTCGCCCGGGCGAGGCGGGAGAAGATCTCCTCCGCTTCTGCTTCGCGAAGCGTAATGCGGACCTGCGCGAGGCCTGCACCCGCCTCGTCCGCCTCGCCCAATCCTGATCCCATTTCCAGTAGAATCTGCATTGGCGCATCCGCGCCTGAGGTTCGAAGATCATGGCATCGGCAATGGCGAGCATCGTCGCTCTGAAGGATGTGCATCAGCAGCTCAAGACCCGCATGGAAAAGACGGTGGATGACTTCCGCGCGAATCTCCTCTCCGCGCGCACCGGACGCGCCAGCGTTCACATGCTCGATCAGGTCAAGGTCGACTACTACGGCACGGACACGCCAGTCTCGCAGGTCGCGCAGATCACCACCCCGGAGGCCCAGCTCATCCTTGTTCAGCCCTGGGAGCAGTCCCTCGTCACCGCCATTGAGAAGGCCATCCGCACCTGCGGCCAAGGCTTCAACCCCATGCACGATGGCCGCATCATCCGTGTTCCCATCCCTCCGATGAACGAGGAGCGCCGTAAAGAGGCGGTCAAGAACCTTGCCGGTGTGCTCGAAGGCCACAAGACCTCCATGCGCAACATCCGTCGTGACGGGAACGAGCTGATCAAGAAGGCAGCCAAGGATAAGCTCATCTCCGCCGATGATGAAAAGCGCGCGTCGGAAGAGGTCCAGCAGCTCACCGACGCCGAGATCAAGCGTCTCGAAGACCTCTTCAAGGCTAAGGAAAAGGAACTGATGACCGTTTGATTTGCGAATCAGTTCTCTTTGCAAGAAGCAGGGTATCTGCCCTGCTTCTTCGTCTGGGCCGCATTTAAGCGCTCCAGAAACTCGCCCCAGGCAACTCCTCAGAGACGCCAACTCAGGAAATGCGTCTTACTAACCAGATGACCTCTTCGACCAAGCCCGCGCGACACCGCCTCCGAGCCCTTATCCACGTCTTTCTAGCCGCCACAGCCGTCCCAACACTTGCCCTTGCCCAGGATCCAAAGGCGATGGTCGCCGCCGCCGTTGAGTCGGAGCTCCACTCCAATCGCACCGATCACACCGCCTTCATGTACCGCGACCACGACATCACCCCCGACCACGACACCCTCTACTACACTGTCGAGACCCCTGCCGGCAACCTGAAGAAGAAGCTCGAAGATCAGGGCCACCCGCTCTCACCCGACGAGCGCCGCGCTGATGACAACGCCCGTGCCGCGCTGATGGCCAGCCCGGAGCAGATGCGCAAGCTGCAGGCCAACAACTCGCATGACGATAAGCAGGCGGAGGAGATGTTGAAGCTTCTGCCCGTGGCTTACATCTGGACCATCGCCGGCGAAAAGGGCGACCTCATTACGCTGGACTTCAAGCCCGACCCAGCTTTCACCCCCACCACTCTCGAGTCGCGTGTGCTGTAGAATGTTGCGGGGGAGATCGTCATTGCCCCCTCACAGAATCGCATTGCTACCATCCGCGGCGCGCTCGTGGATGATGTGAAGTT
>CAXTRZ010000520.1:0-2069 GCA_964246715.1 uncultured Acidobacteriaceae bacterium
GTTCAGCCGAGAGAGCTGGGATGGCGCGACGGCCGTGCTGCCGGAGTATCTGTACAACGATGCGACGCCGAGGATTCTGACGACGCCGCGGGCGAGCGCGTACATCAAGATTGCGGAGGGGTGTGATCATCCGTGCAGCTTCTGCATCATTCCGCAACTGCGGGGGAAGTTCCGGTCGCGGCGGATGGGGTCAATCCTTGCCGAGGCGCAGAGCCTGATCGCGCAGGGAGTGCGGGAGATCACGCTGATTGGGCAGGATACGACGTGCTACGGCGAAGACCTGGGGCTGCAGGAAGGGTTGGCGCAACTGCTGGATGGGCTGGCGGTGCTGCCGGGGCTGCGATGGCTGCGGTTTTTGTACACGTATCCGAACAAGGTGACGACGCGGCTGCTGGAGACGATGGCGAAGCATGACAACGTGGCAAAGTATCTGGATGTACCGCTGCAGCACGCGAGCGCGAGTGTGTTGAAGACGATGAAGCGCGGGGGAAATGCGCAGATTTTTCTGGATTTGATTGCGAAGGCTCGGGCGACGGTGCCGGGGGTGGTGGTACGGACGAGCTTTATCGTTGGATTTCCTGGCGAGTCTGAGGCGGATTTTCAGGAACTGTGTGAGTTTGTGAAGGCGGCGAAGATCGACTGGCTGGGGGTATTTACGTACTCGGACGAAGAGGGTGCGGCGGCGTATGGGTTCGCGGATGAGACGAAGGTGCCGAATCGGACGACTCAGGCGCGGCGGCGAAAGCTGATGAAGCTGCAGCAAAGGATCAGCGCGGAGGCGAAGGCGGAGTGGGTAGGGAGGGAGATCGACCTGCTGGTGGAAGGGCCGAGCGAGGAGACGGACCTGCTGTGGGAGGGACGGACTTCGCTGCATGCGCCGGAGATCGATGGAAAGGTGTTCATCAACGACTTTGGGCCGCATGAGGCGCTGGTGCCGGGGACGTTCTATCGGGCGGAGATCACGGAGAGCCACGATTATGATGTGGTGGCGCGGATTCTTGAGTAAGGCTCAGGCATGGAAGTCTTGTGGCGGGTAATGACGGAGTTGTCTGTGGAACCCATCGTTTTGGGAACATTTCACAGCTATAAGACGAATTAGCCCTGGACTTGCGGAGGATCACGTCTGCCACTAAAATCAGTGGCAGACGTGATCCTGAGACTTATCTCATGTCCAAGCAAGAGAAAGCGCTTCAACGGCTGACCTCCGTTCCCAAAGACTTTACGTGGGCAGAGTTGGTCACGCTTATGACGAAGTTGTCCTTCCAGCTTGAGAAGGCTGGCGGTTCAGGGCGCAAGTTTGTTCACACTGAGACCGGCGCAACACTCTTTCTACATCAGCCGCATCCGGGCAGAATCTTGAAGCTTTATCAGGTTCGGGATGCGATCTATCTTCTGAAGGGCGAGGGCTTTCTATGAGTGGAACCATGCAACATCGCGACTATGACGGATCAGTTGCTTACAGCGCAGAGGACAAGATGCTGCATGGCAGAGTGCTTGGTATCCGGGACATGATCAGCTATGGCGGCACGACCGTGCGGCAGCTTGAGAAGAACTTTCGCGATGCCGTGGATGAATATCTCGCGATGTGCGAAGAAACGGGTAAAACGCCAGACACGCCTTTCAAAGGGAGCTTCAACGTCCGGCTTTCCCAAGAGCTTCATCAGAGGGCTGCCATCTTTGCGGAGCGGCATAAGCGCAAGCTGAACACCGTGGTCAACGATGCACTGACCGACTACTTATCACGCGCAAGTTAGGGGATTTGGGACAGAGGTTATGAGTGTGGTGAAGGGGTTGTTTTGTCCGACTTGTCGGAAGGTGGTGCTGGCGGGGGATGCGGATTTTCCGTTCTGCTCGGACCGGTGCAGGATTCTGGATCTGGGGAAGTGGGCGAGTGGGGGGTATGTGATCTCGTCGCCGATCCATGATCCGGAGCTGCTGGATGAGTTGGAGGGGCTGCGGGATCGTGGGCGAAGTTCCACGAACGAAGATCGGGAACGCTGACGCAAGGCCAAGCAGGAGGCGGTGCGCCTGAGTGCTTTGAAGGGACCGAAGACAGCGTGGGCCTGGGG
>CAXTRZ010000521.1:0-2065 GCA_964246715.1 uncultured Acidobacteriaceae bacterium
CGTCCAGGTCACCGCCTCCGCACCCATCCCCGCCGCGCTCCGCTGGTCCGGAATCGCCGGCACCCTCACCCTCCAGGGCCAGTCCACCTACCGCGTTCGGTGGTACCAGTGACACCCATCCCGCACCTGCTCCGTGCTCAAAACGGCGATAGCATCATCGAGACCGCCGTCGTGCTGCCTGCCTTTACTCTGCTCCTCTTCGGCATCTTCCAGTTCTCGCTCGGACTCACCAGTTATCTGGGCTCCGCCTACGCCATACGCGCCGCCGCCCGGTACGCCGGCGTCCACAGCCTCACCAGCCTCGCTCCAGCCTCGTCCACTGATATTCAGAACCTGGTCAAAGCCAGCCCCTTCGTCCCCTCCGCAGCCGGCACCGCCATTAACGTCAGCTATCTTACCTATGCGGGCTCAGCCGCCGGAAACTACACGGGCAACTTCGTCTCGGTACAGATCAGCTACCCGCAATCCATCTCCATCCCCTTTTACTCCAACACCTTCACCATCAGCAGCCTCTGTTACCGCTTCATCGTTCGCTGACCCCTGCCGTTCCACCACCCATAACGCTGAGGCCTTTTACAAGAAACATGACGCGGATACCTTTTTGACAGGCCCGCTTACGCAATCATACAACGCCTAAACCGTTTCCTTTGAGAACTTTGGAAGCATTCCGGTGAGGTAACGTGGACCCCGCAAGCCAGCCGTAACCCTCGTATGATAGAGCTTAATCTGTAGCTTGCCCGCCGCCGGAGAACCATGAGCACTGAAACAGCAAATCAGCTTGCTTCCTTTGACGCAGCCTCCTTTTCCGCTGCCGCCCTCTCCTCGCCATCCGCCCTTGCAGCCGTGTTGGACCACACCCTCCTCAAGCCTGACGCCACCCGCGCCCAGGTCCTCCAGCTCTGCCAGGAGGCGGCCGAGCACCGCTTCGCCTGCGCCATGGTCAACGCCACCTGGGTCGCCACCGCCGCGGAAACCCTCGCCGGAACCGGCATCCCCGTCGGCGTCGTCATCGGCTTCCCCCTCGGTGCCACCCTCTCCGGCTCCAAGCGCGATGAAACCGTGCGCGTCCTCAAACATGGCGCCCACGACGTGGACATGGTCCTCAACATCGGCCTGCTCAAATCCGGCGCCCGTGAGGACTACGAGGCCGTCCGTCAGGACATCCGCGGCGTCGTCGAGCTCGCCCACGCCTCCGGTGCCATCGTCAAGGTCATCCTGGAAACCTGTCTCCTTACCTTCGAGGAGAAGCTTCGTGCCTCTGAGATCGCCCTCGCCGCCGGAGCCGACTTCCTCAAAACCAGCACCGGCTTCTCCTCAGGCGGCGCCACCGTAGACGACATCGCCCTCATGCGCGGCGTCGCCGGCACCCGCGCCGGCGTCAAGGCTTCCGGCGGCATCCGCTCTCTTGCCGATGCCGCCGCCATGCTGCAAGCCGGAGCTACCCGTATCGGCGCCAGCGCCAGCGTCCGCATCCTCTCGGAGCTCGCCGGCCAAACTCCTGCGGCCCCAGCCCCTGCCAACTACTGATGCCGCAATGCCGCAGCCGCCTGTCCATCATTCATCATCCGCTGCATGGATAGCGTCACTGTAATCGTTCCGTCGATCCCCGCTCCATCCGCCAAGCTGTAATCAAAGTGCCGCCCCACGACCTGCGCCCGAAACCGCAGCCCATCAAACCCCCGGTGCGACACCGTATCCCCCAGCAGCGGCACCAGCACATCCGTCACAGCTCCCTCCACCTCGGTCACTGCCGCAGGCTCCGCTTCATCGTAAAAGTGAAACAGAAGCGCTATGTGCATATTTGGCGTCGCCTTATGTCGCATCTCTTACACTACGCCCTCTCCCAGATCGCCGCCGTCCTCTTTCACACTCTGCGGTAGTATCATCGCTCCCAATGCCGCACGCTGAACAATCAGGCCTCACGCACGTGGACGATCCCCCTCGTGAAGGCGACTATGCCCCCGCCGGCACCGTCCTCTTCCATGAGCACGCCCTCAATCCAAACATCCGCGTCGAGCCCCTCCAGCTTGACTTCCTTCTCCGCCTCGCCGACGCCCTCAATACC
>CAXTRZ010000522.1:0-2064 GCA_964246715.1 uncultured Acidobacteriaceae bacterium
GTCTAACAGTACTCTTAGACAATAGCATGAAATAGAGTCAACCCATGTGGAAGCGGTGCCTGCATTCACGCAACTCGCCACCGTGCATCTTGCAGAGCATCGCTTCGCAGAGGCGGCGGCAGACGCAGAGAAAGCCCTTGCACTTGAACCTGGCGATTTAACCGCGTTCACCTATGCCGGGGACGCTCAACTTGAACTTGGCAACTATGCCGAGTCCAAGAAACTGTATCAGCAGGTCGCCGTTCCAGTAGATGGGCTGCCACACGCAGGAATTCAATTTTTGGCGGCTAGCCATGGCGCCACTCTGAGCTGGATGGAAGGCAACACAGATAGAGCCACCAGAGAGCTAAAGAGCGCTATCGCGTTAGCTCAGAAGTTGCACCTGCCTGCGGAAAATGTTGCCTGGACGGAGTTCATGCTAGGCGAGCAGTACTTCCAATTGGGAGATCTAGTTGCAGCGGAGAAAGAAGAGACCGCGTCACTTATCTTGTACCCGCGCTATCATCGGGCACTCGCCGCGATGGCTCAGATCCGTGCCGCACAAAGACGTTTCCCAGAGGCAATCGCATTTTATAAGGATGCCATCACAATTATCCCGCTGCCGCTCTATGTAGCGGCGTTGGGCGATGTTTATGCTGCCTTGGGTGATAAAGCGAACGCAGACAAGCAATATGCTGTTGTCGAGTTTATCGGCAAGCTTAATGCGATCAATCAACAGGTGTACAACCGAGAACTTGCGCTTTTTTATGCCGATCATGATCGCAAGCTGCCGGAGGCGCTAACTTTATCCCGCAAAGAGTTCGAGTGCCGCCATGACATCTACACTTCGGATGCATTAGCTTGGGCCCTCCTTAAGAATAGTCAGCCGCAAGCTGCTCGAGATGAGATGGAGAAGGCGATGCGCTTGGGCACTCGCGATCCAATTCTGGAGTATCACGCCGGTATGATTTATTCCGCGCTCGGGGACAGGCCAAAGGCGGCTTCGCACCTTGAACGAGCGCTGCAAATCAACCCGCATTTTCACGTGATCTTTGCGGAGCAGGCTTTCAAAACGCTCGCTCGACTTAATGAAGAAGGAAATTTAGTAACGGCTGAACGAGCGGAAGCGAGAGATGTCAATCAGAAGTAACTATGGATTCCGTCTCTTCGTTTGGCTTGCAATCCTGTTCATTGGATTGATCGGTCTGATGGGTCCGTCTCCATGCTTAGCTCATCCGATGGGCAACTTCAGCATCAACCACTATTCGAATATTCACCTTGAACGAGGGTCGGTTGAGATTCGATACATCATCGATATTGCGGAAATCCCTACGTATCAGGAGATTCAGAACTCCGGCATCGTCGCTCAGTCAGACGATCCTTCGCTGACACCTTACCTTGTCCAACAGGCCTTGCAGTGGAACAGAAATCTGAAGCTTACCGTGAACAGCGAGACGGTTCGTCTAGCACCGCTCTCTCGCACGATCATCTTTCCGCCTGGTGCTGGTGGCCTTCCGACGATGAAGATCGGAGTTGTGTATCGCGGGGCGATTTTGTCCGGTAAAAGCGTCGCGTTGCATCTTCATTACGAGGACGGAAACTTCGAGGGGCACGCAGGCTGGAAGGAGATTGTCGTTACAACTGGTAAGGACGTCAGCCTCGCTCCAGGGCAGCGCTATCAGGTGGATCGAAGCCAGCAACTCAGCGACTATCCGACAAACCTGTTGAACAGCCCTCCGCAAG
Organism: uncultured Acidobacteriaceae bacterium; assembly: GCA_964246715.1. GTDB lineage: Bacteria > Acidobacteriota > Terriglobia > Terriglobales > Acidobacteriaceae > Edaphobacter. The sequence goes on from CAXTRZ010000522.1 coordinate 1,723, forward strand.
ATGTTGAAGCGGACATCAATTACACGGTACTTGCCTTGTCATCTCCGGTCGTTGCCGCGTCTGCGACAAATCAGAAGGAGTCCCATCGCATACTCGAGCAGCCGACGAACGTTGCCTCTTCTGCATCGGCACTCTTTGTGGCTGACGCTGTTTCGCCAGAGACGGCTGCAAACGCTTCGCCTCCCGTGCTCCAATTGGCTCCGAACAAACAAACCACTCCGCGCAGTCAGTTTACAGAGCTCATGACCAATCGGAAGATGAGCTTATGGTTTTTGATTACAGGGGCGTTGCTTGCAGCCGGGCTGGGAGCGTTGCACGCGCTTGAACCAGGTCATGGCAAGA
>CAXTRZ010000523.1:0-2062 GCA_964246715.1 uncultured Acidobacteriaceae bacterium
GAAAGCCCTCGCTGCTCGACGCCATCCGCTCCACCGACGTCGCAGGCGGCGAAGCCGGCGGCATCACCCAGCACATCGGCGCCTACAAGGTCAAAATCACCAAGCCCGACTCCCCCGCCTTCGGTCGTGAGATCGTCTTCCTCGACACCCCGGGTCACGAAGCGTTCACCCGCATGCGCGCCCGCGGAGCCAAAGTCACCGACATCGTGGTCATCGTCGTCGCAGCCGACGACGGCGTCATGCCCCAGACCATTGAGGCCATCGACCACGCCCGCGCCGCCAAGGTCCCCATCATCGTCGCCGTCAACAAGATCGACAAGCCGGAGGCCAATCCCTCCAAGGTCATCCAGCAGCTCGCTGCTCGCGGCGTCCAGGCCGTCTCCCTTGGGGGCGACACCGAGTTCGTCGAGGTCTCCGCCAAGAAGCGTCTCAACCTCGACGCCCTCGAAGAGATGATCTGCCTCGTCGCTGATGTCAACGAGCAGAAGTCCCAGCCCGACCGACCCGCCGTCGGCACCGTCATCGAAGCCAAGCTCGACCGTGGCCGCGGCGCCGTCGCCAGCGTCCTCGTCCAGAACGGAACCCTCCGCACCGGCGACAGCTACATCGTCGGCAATACCTTCGGCAAGATCCGCGCCATGTTCGACGACCGCGGCCGTCAGATCACCGAAGCCGGCCCCTCCACCCCGGTCGAGATCCTCGGACTCGAAGGCATGCCGGACGCCGGCGACACCTTCCTCGTCATGGCGGATCGCGACAAGGCCAAGGGCATCGCCCAATACCGCAAGATGAAGGAGCGCGAAGCGCAACTCGCCAAGTCCTCCCGCGTCTCGCTTGAAGGGCTCGCCGAGCAGATCAAGCAGGCCGGCGTCAAAGACCTCAACGTCATCGTCAAGGGCGACGTCCAGGGTTCGGTCGAGGTCATCGCAGAAGACCTCGCCCACATGTCCACGGAGAAGGTTCGCGTCCGCGTCCTGCACTCGGGCGTCGGCGCCATCACCGAGTCGGACGTGCTCCTCGCCAGCGCCTCCAACGCCATCATCATCGGCTTCAACGTTCGCCCGGATCGCAACTCGGCAGAGGTCGCCGCCCGCGAGAACGTCGAAATCCGTCTTCACTCCATCATCTACGAGCTTCGCACCGAGATCGAAAAGGCCATGTACGGCCTCCTCGATCCCGTCTTCAAGGAGAACTACGCGGGCCGAGCCGAGATCCTGCAGGTCTTCAAGATAACCAAGGTCGGCCAGATCGCCGGTTGCCGCGTCACTGACGGCATCGTCAAGCGCAACGCGCAGGCTCGTCTCATGCGCGAAGGCGCGGAGATCTGGAAGGGCAAGATCAGCTCCCTCAAGCGCGTCAAGGATGACGTCTCTGAAGTTCGCGAAGGCGTCGAGTGCGGGATCGATCTCGCCGGCTGGAAGGACATGCGCGCCGGAGACATCATCGAAACCTTTACCACCGAGCAGCTTGAAGCCAATCTCGGAGCCAACGCCGCCGAAGCCAAGAAGCGTCAGATGGCCGAACTCGCCGAAGCCAAGAGCATCGAAAATGAGGTCCGCGCCGCCGCCAACGCCTAAACAAAACCACATCTCAACCAGCAGGGCCGGGACACCCTCCCGGCCCTTTGCTTTGTGGACTCATAGAAGACGGTCTTCGGAGTAGCTCATGAGTATGTGTTCCTACCGGAGCCTGATCCCAATCTCTTCCAGGAAGACGGCGAGACACACGCTACAAAGGTAGATACAAGCCTGACCCTTCTTTTTTGAATATTTACGCGATTAGCCCGACGAGGCCTACGCCTCCACCGGAACATGCGCCGCTCGAAACGCCGCCGCATACTTCTCCGGCATCGTCGTCTTCCTCAGATCCTTCCCGACTACCACGTGCGTTGTCGCACCTTCGCACAGCAGCACCCCATCCTCTGCCCGCACAATCTCATACCCAAACTTCACCACGCTCCCCCGCGCTCCTGTAATCCTGGTCCGCACCACCAGCTCATCGTCATACCGCGCCGGAGCCTTGTACCGGCAGTTCACCTCCACCACCGCGATGTAGCACCCCT
>CAXTRZ010000524.1:0-2059 GCA_964246715.1 uncultured Acidobacteriaceae bacterium
TCTGCCCAGCGAGCTCTCCGGCGGGGAGCAGCAACGGGTGTGCATTGCGCGGGCGCTGATCAACAACCCGCCGATCCTGCTGGCGGATGAGCCCACCGGAAACCTTGACCAAGCGAACCAAAGGATTGTCGCGAAGTTGCTGCAAGGCCTTCATTCGCAGGGACATACGATTGTGATGGTGACGCACGATCCGGAGATGGCGGGGTTGGCGCAGCGGCGGATTGCGCTGAGCCACGGGAGGGTGTTCTGCCATCCGGTGAGCGGGGTGGTGCGGCTGGGTTAGGGCGTCCACCATGCGCTTTATGATGCGGTTTTCGCTGGTAAATTGTGGTGACGTGTGTGGCTAGCGCGGTGTTTATGCAACCACCCGACATGGTGGAGGCCGCGATTGGCGCGGGTTTTGGCATTTCAACCATGCAAATTTTGAGTTGTGGTGAATATGCACCAGGAAATGTGCAACGGTGCGGGATGAAGCGGTAAGAGGTCTCTTTGCAACGAGATGCAAGAGAACGCAGGAGGCACAGCCAGAAGACGATGGAGCGAGAGCTTAACGCAGGTCAATGCCAGTTGGCCTGATGTCAAGAACGGTAAAGCGACCAACAGATTCGAGGACAGGCGCGGATTAAGCCGTAAGCAAAACAAGGGGTTCTTGGGATCGCGCCTCGCAAAAGCGAGATGTGGGGCCACCCGGCTCAGGGAATGGGGTCCTGAGAGATCGTGGGAGTAAAGGGGAGGGTGACGCGGAAGACGGTTCCGGTACTGCCGGGACGTTGGCCGGAGCGGTCTGAAGATGAACGAACCCGGATGGCGCCGTGATGCTTTTCTACAATGCCTTTGCTGATCCAGAGGCCGAGGCCGGTACCCATCATGCCCTTGGTGGTGAAGAAGGGCTCAAAGATGCTGGCGAGGGCGGCGGGGGGGATGCCGCTGCCGGTGTCAGCGAAGGTGAGGACGAGGCACTGCTCGCCGGTGGCGCGATGCGTACTCTGATGGCTGCGGACAAGGAGCCGGCCGCCGTTGGGCATGGCGTCCAAGGCGTTACCAACGAGGTTGTTCAGGACTTGGCGGATCTCGCCTTCAAAGCAGAGGATGGGGCTTTGCACCCACGGGCGAGTCTCGACGAGGATGCGAGAGTTCTGAAGGCGGCCCTGGTAGAGGCTGAGGACGGTGGTGACGAGGTCTTCCGCCGTGATTTTGGTGGGACGGGTGGATTGGCGGTAGAAGCGCAGAGTCTGGCTGGCAATGAGGGAGATGCGGCGAAGCTCAAGGTCGGCGACGGCGAGGTAATGATGGATCTGAGCAGGGTCGAAGGTCTGGCCTGCGAGGTAGAGAAGGTTGGTCACGGCTTCAAGCGGATTGTTGATCTCATGCGCGATGGAGCTGGCGAGGCGGCCGACGGCGGCGATCTTCTCACTTTGAATGAGGGCGTTCTCCGCTCTCTTCTGCGGGGTGATCTCCAGCGAGGCCGCGGTGATGGCCTGCACGGAGCCGTCCTCCGCGAAGACGGGAAAGTAGTTGACCGTCCAGTAGCGGTGGACGCCGGGATTGGAGGGTAGCTCGCCTTCAAGGAGGGCGTTGCGCAGGGGAACGCCGGCGGCGACGCCTTCAAACATCTCGCGCAGACCCTCAATGGGAGCGATCTCGGTGAGGGTCTTGCCGAGGATCTCGCTCGCCGGGAGGCCGACGATCTCGGCCTGGGTGTCGTTCAGGCGGAGGTAGCGGAAGTCAATGGGATCAAAGAGGGCGAGGCCGATGGGGGCGGTGCGGTAGACGGTCTCGAGCTCCGAGGTCTGACGCTCCAACTGCTCCTTCTGCGCCTCAGCCTGGCGGCGGGCGCGGACCTGCGTGGTGATGTCAAAGACCATGTTGAGGATGCCGTCGATGTCCCCGTTCGAGTCGCGGGTGGCCTGATAGACGAAGTCGAAGTAGCCTTCTTCGGTTTCACCGGTGATGCGATTTTCAAGCTGGGCGGAGGTCTCGCGGCCGATGTAGGAGACGCCGGTCCGGTAGACGCGGTCGAGGAGCTCAAAAAAGCCCTGTCCTTCAAGCTCCGGCAACG
>CAXTRZ010000525.1:0-2035 GCA_964246715.1 uncultured Acidobacteriaceae bacterium
CCGCGGTCCCGGTCATCGGATCGACTGGAATCTTGCGCAGGAAACGAACCTTCTTGGTCTGCACGTCCACGCCATCCACCAGCGTCTGCAAGTCCGGCGGATAGTTGAAGCTGTCCGCCTTGGTCTGGATGCCGCCCTTGTCCGCCGCGTCCTTGTAGTGGTCGATGGCGTCGCGCATCATCCACAGATCGCGCCGTAGTTCGGCCTCCTTGGTGCGCTTCACCTGAAATCGCGCAATGGGCAGCGCCGCCGTCGCCAGGATGGACACGATGGCGGTGGTGATGATCAGCTCCACCAACGTCAGGCCGGACTCGCCGTAGCCGGAACGTCCCTTGTCCGTAGGCCGTTGCCCGCGGGCCGTTGAAGAACCCGCAGTCATCGCGGTCCTCACGGACAACGGAGAACGGACGACCGACAACGCCTTGGCCCTTCCCCTCATCTGATGTGCACCATGGTCAATCCGCCCACCGTAGGAAGGCTTCCTTGCAGCGCATCCTTAGCGCCCACCTTGGTCAGCGTCACCGCGGCATCCCCCGGCGCGATGGCCTTGAAGGTCAGCGTGCACAGCGTCCCGTCGCCGGTAATGCCATTCGCCTGCGGCGGCCGCGTCGCGGAGATCGTCACCGTCCCGTTGTCGATGCGATGCACCAAGGACACCGGCTTGAGGTCGCGGGCCAGAAAGTCGCCGGAGTCCACATTGACCAGCTCCAGCACCTTCGGGTCGTACTGCGCCTGCATCGCCACTGAGTAGACATCGTGTCCGCCGGTCAGCATCACCGCCGTCTGGAAGGTGCTGCCTACGGCCTGGTTCGGACTGGCGGGCTTGAGCGTCAGATTAAGGGGTACGGACACCGCGGACCCCGGAGCCGCCGGGCCGGCAGGAGCAGACGTCGAAGCAGGAGCAGGCGTTGCGGCAGGCACAGCCGGAGCAGCGGATGGAGGCACAGCCTGCATCTGCGGCGGGGTCGGCGGCGCAGCCTGCTGATGAAGCTGCTGAATCATCGCCGCCGCGGCATTTGCCGCGCTGGTTTCCGTGGGCTTGGGCCTCGGATACATGTTCGGGTCCGGCTCGTTTGGATCATGCGTATTGGCCTCGTTGTGACGAAGCTCAATGGAGCCGCTGGTGCCGGTGTCGATCGGAGTCGTATTCAGGCGGCTCAGGATGGACTCGCGCACGATGTGCGGAATCAGCAGGAAGACGATCTCATCCTGCTGCGTCTCCTTGCTCTGCGTGCTGAAGAGGTACTTGAAAAAGGGCAGCTCGCCCAGCCCGGGCGTGCCACTGACGGTGTGATTATCCTGGTGCGTCACCAGCCCGGCCAGAATGCTCGGCTCGCCCTCGCGAAGCTGGATTACCTGCTCGATCTTGCGTTGGCTGATGATCGGCTCGGTCACGCTGGAGATCGTCACAGAGCCGCTCTGCGACGACACCTCGATGGCCATCTTCAGGCTGACGTCGCGGTTGTAATGCACACTCGGCGTCATGTCGATGTTCACGCCCACGTCAATATAGGTGAACTGCGTCTGCACGCCGATGGAGGCCACGCCCGTGGTCACGCCGGCGTTATACGAACCGGTGGCGATGGGAATCTTGGAGCCGATCTTGAGCGTGGCGCGCTGGCCGTCGGTAGCGCGAATGCGCGGATTCTGCAGGATGCGCGTGTCGGAGTCGCTCAGCAGCGCGTTCAGCGTACCGCCGGTGATGGACACGGAAAAGTCGGTGGCGTTCAGGTGGGCAAGGCTGTTCAGCGTTAGCCCGTTTCCTGTCGTGGTCGTCGTACTCGTTGAGGTACTGGAGGATGACGAGGTTGAGTTGGCCGCCGTGACCGAGGCAAGCTGCGGCGTCAAACCGACGGAGGTGGGCAGCGTGATGCCCAGGTTACGCACCTTGTCGCGGTTGACCTCCAGCACGGCTACGTCCACCACCACCTCAGGGCGCGCACGGTCGAAGTCGTTGATGAGCTTCTGCGCCAACAGCAGCTCATCCGTCGTACCGCGCATCACGATGGCGTTCTGGCTCGGCACCAGATACAGC
>CAXTRZ010000526.1:0-2035 GCA_964246715.1 uncultured Acidobacteriaceae bacterium
CGGAGATTCTGGCTCTGTCAGAATGATAGGCGCGTGGGTGGCTTGGATGGTTAGACTAACCTGAAGACCAGGTACTGGGTGTTTTGCTGCGCTCAGAATGACGGGTGATGCGGCAGGGTCGAGCTTCCTACAATTGGATCATGGCGGCTTCGATGCCGGCGTTGACTTCGGCCTGGGCAAACTCGGCGGCGACGCGGATGCCATTCATCACGGCTTTCTCGTTGGAGGAGCCGTGGCCGACGATGCAGACGCCGCGGACGCCGAGCATGGGGGCTCCGCCGTACTCGGAGTAGTCGAGACGCTTTTTGAAGTCGCTGAAGGCTTTGCGGGAGAGCAGTGCGCCGACCTGCGAGGTGACGGTGGACTTGAGAGACTCGCGCAGGGAGACGCTGACGAGCCTGGCGACGCCCTCCGAGGTTTTGAGGGCGACGTTGCCGACGAAGCCGTCGCAGACGACGACGTCCGCGGCTCCATTGAAGAGGTCGCGGCCCTCCACGTTGCCGATGAAGTGAATGTTTTTGAGGGCGCGGAGCAGGGGGAGGGTGTCGCGGGTGAGCGAATTGCCTTTGGAGTCTTCTTCCCCGATGGAGAGCAGGCCGACGCGGGGGTTGGGAATCTTGAGAACGTTTTTGCTGTACATAGAACCCATAACGGCGAATTGGACGAGGTTTTCCGGGTCGGAGTCGACGTTGGCTCCGACGTCCAGCAGGAGCGTGGGGTAGCCGGTGACAGAGGGCAGGATGGTGGCGAGCGCGGGGCGGACGATGCCGGCGAGGGAGCCGAGGACCATCTTGGCGGTGGCCATAGCCGCCCCGGTGTTGCCGGCGGTGAAGAAGCCCTGGGCGGAGCCTTCACGGACCATCTTGAGCCCGACGCGCATGGAGGAGTCGCGCTTGGAGCGGACGGCGGCGGCGGCTTTATCGTCCATGGTGATCCACTCGGAGGCATGGACGATGCGGATGGGGAGGTCTGTATCCAAGAAGCCTGCGCGCAGGAGGGATCTGCCGCCCGGACCGCGGAGGGCGGCTTCCAGGGCAGGGGCAAGGATGTCCTCGGGTCCGGCGAGGGCGACGCGCAGGTCGAGGGCGTGGCGGTCGTAGGTGGACTCGCGGAGAGTGCGGCACGCGAGAATGGCCCCGCGAATCTCCGATTCCGGGGCTTTGTCCGAACCCATGGCATCGACGACGATCTCGATCGGCATCTGCTGGGACGGGCTCAGTTAGCTGGTTGCTTCGGCTTTGGCGGTGAGGGTGCGGCCCTTGCCGTAGTCCCCGCACTTGGGGCAGGCGCGATGGGAGAGCTTGCGCTCACCGCAGACGGGGCAGCCGGAGTTGTTGACGGGAGTGAGGAAGTCGTGGCTGCGGCGCTTGGCGGTGCGCTGCTTGGAGTGGCGCCGTTTCGGATTAGGCATTGCGGTATCCCTTGTGACTGAGGAAGCGGTTCTCTCAGTGGTAAGATGTCAGTTCTTAAGTGTCGACGCGAGGCTTTGGAGCGCGTTCCACCGCGGATCAGAGGCGGTTTGGGCGCAGTTGCAGGAGCCGGCGTTGAGATTTTGGCCGCAGTGAGGACAGAGCCCTTTGCAGTCCTGCTTGCAGAGCGTTCGTCCGGGCAGGGAGAGCAGCACCTGCTCACGCACCACGTCCTCCAGCAGCAAGCCGTTCTTTCCATAATACCCTATTTCGGTCTCGTCTTCAGTGATGGCGCGCTCGCCGGATTCGGCGTCGGCCTCTTCAGGGCGGAAGAGGAGGTCAAAGGAGCCTGCGAGAGGGAGTTCGACGGGGTCAAGGCAGCGGGCGCAGGAGACCTCGAAATGGCCGTCGTAGGAGGCACGGACGCGGATGTCAGCGACTTCATCCTGGGGGCCGCGGTGCTCAACGATAAGGTCGGCCTTGCCATCGACGGGAAGGGGGCCGATCTGGGTGGTGTCGACGGCATAGTCGATGGCGCCGGGGGGGATGGACTCATGGAGGATGAGGGATTCTTTTTCGAGATCGAACGGGGTGATCAACATGGCTGCTAGGGATATTCTCTCACT
>CAXTRZ010000527.1:0-2029 GCA_964246715.1 uncultured Acidobacteriaceae bacterium
GGGGCGCGGAGTGGCTCCGGACCGGAGCTCGGTGGTGCGGCTGTGCTCGCTGACGAAGATCTTTGCGACGGACCTGCTGATGAAGATGATGCAGGATGGCAAGGTGCGGCTGGATACGCCGCTGCAGCGATTTGCGCCGAAGGGAGCGATGGTTCCGGTGGTGGATGAGGCACGGCCGGTGACGCTTGGGGATTTGGCGACGCATACGGCGGGGCTGCCGAGAGAGGTTGGTCCGGCTCCGCGAGGGACGGCGCACTTTACCTTTCCGAACGAGGCATTCCGGTGGGCGTGGCTATCGAAGCAGCGGCTGAGGACGGCTCCGGGGACGGTGGCGGTGTACTCGAACGTGGGATTTGACTTGCTGGGAGATGCGTTGAGCGCGGCGGCGCATGAGCCGTATGCAAGGCTGCTGGCGCAGCGCACAACCGGGCCGCTAGGGATGCGGGAGACCGGGTTTACGCCGACGGCGGCGCAGTGTGCCCGGCTGCTGGGCGGAGCGCATTTGGAGGGGGAGTGCACGGATACGCAGAACTCGGCGGGGAGCTCGGGGCTGTACTCGACGGGGAGCGATATGGAGCGGTGGCTGGAGTATCTGTTGGGGACGGATGTGCCGGCGATTCCGGCGCAGAACGCAGCGGCGGAGGCGGTGTATGTGAGGCCGGAACAGTTGGCGCGGATGGATGGACTGGGTCATGCTGGGGAGCCGACGGGAATCGGACTGGGGTGGATCCATATGGCGATGCCGGTGGATGCGGGAGGCATTCCAGGAGGCCAGAGCCGGGACGGGGATATCGTGGAGAAGACTGGAGGTGGGGCGGGGTTTCTGACGTATATCGCGCTGAACCGGGTGACGCATACGGCGATCTTTGTGGCGGCGACGGATGGGCGGGTGGAGACGCACCTGAATCTGTTCAAGGCGGCGAATAATGTGTTGCTGAGGCTGGCGGGGCTGCCGGAGTTTCCGGAGGAGGTGCCGCATCCGAGGGTGGTGGCGAGGGCGAAGGTGCGGGGCAAGGCTTCGGCGAAGGGGAAGGTGCTGGCGAAGAAGAGACGGCGCTAAAAGCGCTTTTGGAGCCAGTACTGGGAGATGCCGCGAGGGTGATCTTTCAGCTCGCCGAAGACGGTGAAGCCGAGCTTTTCGTAGAAGGGACGGGCCTGGAAGTCGAAGGTGTCGAGCCAGATGCCGGTGAGGCTGCGGTCCCGGGCGATTTGCTCCGCCTGCTGCATGAGGGCGCGGCCAAGGCCGGTGCCGCGGAGGGATTCGGGGACGATGAGGAGCTCAATGAAGAGCCAGTCGTAGACGGAGCGTGCCCAAAGACCGCCGGTAATGGCGTCCTCCGCATCTTTGATGAGGAGGCCAAGTGGTTGGTAGTTGTGGGGCGGGGCGGAGACGGCATTGTAGGCGAGGAGGGCTTGGAGGATGGGTTCGCGGTCTTCAGGGCGACCGGCTTCTGTGACTTGAATGGTATATGAGGTCATGCGGTGGTGATACCGCCTGCTTGCCGGGCGTGGAGCTTGCGAACGTTATGCCGGAAGAGGAGGTAGAAGATCGTGGGGATGGCAAAGCTGAAGAGGAGCAGACAGGGAATGACGGCGGCGAGGTAGAAGGTCTGGCGCATGATGGGAAGGGTGTGGCCGCGCCAACTGAAGAAGACGAGACAGAGGGCGGACCAGAGGAAGAGGACCGTGCCGCGCATGAGGATATACGCGGCCATGCCATGACGGGAGGCCTTTTGCCAGGTGCGCTCGATGGTCTGGGTCTGCTTGGGCGTGAGGCGCTGCCAGTTGCGGCGTTCAATATTTTCAAACCACTGCGGTAGTCTCATGCGGGACCTCGTTGACGAAAGGATATCAATGGCGATGATGGATTGGATGTTTTCTTGCCGGCTGTATGTGATTGTCGATGCGGGAGTATTGGCGGCGAAGGGGATGAGCGGGGAGGCGTTGGCGGCGGAGCTTGCGGGGGCGGGGGTGCGGGGGGGGCAGTACCGGGATAAAGATGGAGCGCCGCAAGAGGTGCTGGCGGGGG
>CAXTRZ010000528.1:0-2025 GCA_964246715.1 uncultured Acidobacteriaceae bacterium
GCGCCGGCCGTCCCGCCGGCAGCGCGTCCACCCGCGCGAACTCCGCCGCCAGCTCCTCCGCCGTCGCCGCGCGGTCGCCCACCTGAAAGGCAAGCCGCGCCGCCGCCTCCGCATTCGCCAGCAGCAGACCCACTCCCGCCGTCACCTGTCCGGCTGCGTCCCGATACATCCACGGCACCGATCCCTCAAACTCTTCAATCTTCTTCAGCGCCTCAACCTTGAACTCCGCCATAAGCCAAAAGCCTACTCCTTCTTGCCTCCTAGGGAACCGATCTTGTCGCGCCTCGACCAGCCCATGGAACCGCCCGCCGCCCGCCTGCGTACTGTATCCCAGCCATACGCTATGGCACACTAGAAACACCGGAGGCCCGCGCCATGTACTGCCAACACTGCGGCAAAGAGTTTCTGACTCCCGCCAACTTCTGCTCCGCCTGCGGAACCGCCTTTGTGCCGGTAGTGCCGCCCTACCACCAAAGCCGCATCGTTCGCCCGCGCTACCCGCGCATGGTCGCCGGCGTCTGCTCCGGCTTTGCCGTTCACTTCGGCTGGGACCTCTCGGTCGTCCGCATCGTGCTCTCGGTCTTCACCATCCTGACCTCCGGCCTCGGCGTCCTGTGCTACCTCGCCGCCTGGATCATCCTTCCCGAGGCTCCGTACGCGCTGCCCGCCGTCGCCGGCTATCCGCCGCCCTACGCAACTTCGCCCGCCGCAGGGCAGACCGGCGCCTATCAAAACACAGGTAGCGGCGCTTGACCTCGTCGAACGCCGGAGCGAATCCACGCCCCTTCGCCTACCGCAACCGCACCCTCCACTGCGACCAGGTTCCGCTCGCCGCGCTTGCCGCCGAGCATGGCACGCCGCTGTACGTCTACTCGCAGCAACATATCCTCGCGCGTCTGGCGATGTTCCAGCAGGCCTTCGCCTCGCGGCCCCATACCGTCTGCTATGCCATCAAGGCCAACTCCGCGCTCGCCATCCTGAAGGTCCTGGCACAGCATGGTGCGGGCTTCGACATCGTCTCCGGCGGAGAGCTCGCCCGCGTCGCCAGGGCAGCCAAACCCGCGCTCAGAAAGACCGTCTTCGCCGGCGTGGGCAAGCAGGTTCCGGAGATTGACGCCGCGCTCAAGGCCGGCATCCTCCTCTTCAACGTCGAGTCCGAGGCTGAACTAGCCCTGCTCGCTGACCGCGCGGGGCATCTCGGCATCCCGGCGCACTTCTCCCTGCGGGTCAACCCGGACGTCTTCGCCGAGACCCATCCGTACATCTCCACCGGGATGAGCGCGCACAAGTTCGGCATCGACATCAACGCCGCCCGGGGGATCTACCGCAAAGCCGCCAGGTCCAAGCACCTCCTCGCCACCGGCGTCAGCGTTCACATCGGCTCGCAGATCCGCGCCGTAGACTCCTTCGGAGCCGCGCTGGAGCGCGTCACAACCCTCATCCACCAGTTGAAGGGTGACGGCATAACCCTTACTTATATCGACGCCGGTGGTGGTCTCGGCATCGAGTATGAGGACCACCCCTTTGACCCCGCCGCAGCCGTCGCTGCCTACGCCAAACAGGTGCTCGATGCGACCGCCCACCTGGATCTGCATCTGCTGCTCGAACCCGGCCGCTTCCTCGTCGCGCAGGCCGGCGCGCTGGTCACGGAGGTGCTAAACGTGAAGAAGAACGGAGCTCTCAACGAGGGGAAGGCCAAGACGTTTGTCATCACGGACGCGGGCATGAACGACCTGATCCGCCCGTCGCTCTACCAGGCCTACCATCAAATTCTGCCCGTCAAGCAGACCTCTGCCGCAACCGCGCCGGTGGACGTCGTCGGCCCCGTCTGCGAGTCCGGCGACTTCTTCGCTCATGACCGCGCCCTGCCCGCCGCCAAATCCGGCGATCTGCTCGCCATCCTGGACGTCGGCGCCTACGGCAGGACCCAGGCCTCGAACTACAACACCCGCCCGCGCCCGCCGGAGGTCCTCGTCGACAGCGGCGGGAGCCGCCTCATCCGCCGCCGCGAGACCCACAAAGACC
>CAXTRZ010000529.1:0-2024 GCA_964246715.1 uncultured Acidobacteriaceae bacterium
ACTCAAAGACCCCTGCTCTTCTTGACAGCCGACGTAAGGTTTCACTTGCGGCCAGTGTCTGCGTGGACCTTTGGGCCACCTCTTGCAGGCTCGGCTGGCAGACCCAGAGTACGCTCGAGAGAGGCCAAGCGATCCAGCATTGAGTCTGCGGAGCGGCATCTCGCCCTCTTACGGAAGTGTCTAAATACTTCCCGTGAATACTGTGGGGACATGAGTCTTATGTCATGTACCGAGTGATTTGATGGATGGACAGTGGGCTGTTCTTGAGCCTGTTCTTTGGGCAGCATCGGCTGAGGAGAGTCAACACCGTCTTGGCGGTGGGCGACCGCGAAAGTACCCGGTCCGGCGGGTGCTGGAGGCGATCCTGTGTGTGGCTCGGACGGGCTGGCAGTGGCGGGCGCTGCCGGTGAACTTTCCTCCACGGCGGAGTTGTGACCAGCAGTTTCGGGCTAGGCGCGACAGCGGCTGGTGGGAGCGGATCAACGCCGAACTGGTGCTCCAGAGCATAAGACGACATGAACCGATATGAACCGTCATGTTGTTGAAGTGAATGAAACCCGTCTCAGGAGCGGCTTAATTGAGCTAAGTTATCGATCCGAAACGACTTCTAGGTTTGGCCAAGAATCGAATCTCCCACTCTCTGCCAGCGTTACATGTTAGATGCCGCCAAACACTGTTGAGCGACAGAGTTAGGCCTGTATGTGTGGGTTGAGCTGGTCGGCGAAAGACGTTTTTGTCCACGTAAATCTCTGCTTTGATTCGATCTGTCAGTGTGCGATTGGGACAGACGATCTGCATAGCTTGTAACTTTTTTGCGCGAGCGCCTGGGGGCCTCCGCTCGTATAGAGAACCTGTCCGCCGATTACCAGAAGCCATACCCAGAGAGCAAAGCGAAGCGGGCGCTTCGGGATGTACTTTGCGGAGGCCGTGCCAAGGACCACGCCCCCAACGCCGCCGACCACAAGGTGTATGAGAAGGCTTTGGTTCGTCGTGTGGGAGAAAAAGTGTGCGCCGCTGCCTATAAGCGAAAGAAGAAAGCCAAACAGAATGTCTGTCCCGACGACCTGAGCGGGGAGCAAGTCAGTCAGTGAGAGTAAAGCCGCGGTTCCGAGCGCGCCTGCTCCTGCTGAAGAGAAGCCGACCTCCGCACCAACAGGAAACATCAGCCAGGGCATCCAGCGGCTGCGATCCGGGTGAGTGTAGTCCTTTTGAATGGGGCGGAAAGAATAGAAGATCTGATATATGGCCGTGGCTACAAGCACTGTACCCAAGAGACTGTTCATCAGCTGTTTGGACCCGGTGGTTGCAAGGTGCGCCAGGACGAATGACCCGAGCAGCACTCCGGGCAAGCCGCCTAGCAACATCCATCCCAAGACACGCCAGTTCACCTGCTTGCGTGCGATTTGCGAGGGAACCAGCACCAGTTTGACTGCGGCAGAAAACATCAGTCCGGTACTGACCGCCGCAGCGGTGGGTACACCGAGGAAGAGGATCAGTAGCGGCGTTGTGATGGTGCCAGCGCCCACGCCAGTTAAGGCAATGAAGACAGCGATGACGAAGCCGATGAAATATTCCATCACTTTGCGTCTCCGGGTGCAGCCTCAATTTCGTCAGCCTGGATGTGAATGCCACATTCCACCTTTTTGCCTGCCCAGCGGCCCGATCTCGGGTCGTTGGGATCAGTCGGAATGGAGGTGCAGGGTTCGCATCCGATGCTGGTGTATCCCGCTTCATAGAGCAGTAGGAGAGGAATGTTAAACGCGGAGGCTAATTGCCAGACGTCGCGGGTGCTCCAGTCCGCGAAGGGGTTGAGCTTGCGGACCGTGACTCCGCTGGGAAGCTTGAAGTCCGCGGCATCTTCAAGGGCGGTGCGGCTTCGCGCCTGCTCGCGGCGCAGGCCGGTGAGCCAGACTTTATAGTTGGCAACCGCGGCAAAGAGAGGCTCGACCTTGCGAAGACCGCAGCAACGGTCCGGCGCGACCTGGTGGAGCAATCCAAACTCCGACTCTTGCTCTACAACAGAC
>CAXTRZ010000530.1:0-327 GCA_964246715.1 uncultured Acidobacteriaceae bacterium
GCGCCTCCAGCTCCTCGCGAAACTCGCCCTTGCGCCCCCGCACAATCGGCGCAAATACCGTAATTCGCTCGCCCGGATTCAGGCTTGCAATCCGCTCCACAATCTGCTCCGCACTCTGCCGGCTGATCGGCCGCGCACAGTTCGGACAGTGCGGCTGCCCCACGCTCGCATACAAGAGCCGCAGGTAGTCGTAGATCTCTGTAATCGTCCCGACAGTAGACCGTGGGCTTCTGGAAGTGGTCTTCTGTTCAATGGAGATGGCAGGCGAAAGCCCGTCGATCGCATCCACATCCGGCCGTTCCATCTGGTCCAGGAACTGTCTCGCAT
>CAXTRZ010000530.1:337-2013 GCA_964246715.1 uncultured Acidobacteriaceae bacterium
ACATTGCGCAGGGTATGCTGCCGCGCCCCGCGCACGGTGATATGCGTTATCCCCTTGGCTCGCTTCGAGTTCAAGGGCAGGGAACTGACTTCAGAAGACTGCATCACACCATCAAGAACAGAGCTCATAGGGACCAATAGCTAGAATACCCGATCCCACAATCGAAGCACGTCCCTTCTGAGCGCAACGAAGAACCCCAACAAAGAACCCTACAGACACCATCCTGACTCTGCCGTCATTCTTCGTTGTGATCCCTGAGCCTGCGTGAAATCCGTGGTGAATCTTTCGCCCTTGCCTTTGTTTCTAAGATCGTCCGATTGGTATAGATGGGTGTTATGCCTCTCGCCCGGACCGGCGAGAATCTCACAAGTCAACGCCTGTGGAAATATTCTTCCAACGCAAATCCTCGTCCTTGCAACAATACAAAGGTCGTGAGCCGCAGGCTCGCAACGGAGGATGGTCTTGGCTCTCTCGGTTTCGCTGGTCTGTGCTGTCGCCGCTTCGCTCGCCCTCGGGGTCCTCGTGGCCTATGGCATCTGCTTCTCCATGTTCCACCTCTTCCGCATCCACGCCCGCCAGGTAGCCAGCCGCAAAGCCGCCACCACCTCGCTTGCCGTCGCGCCCGTCCGCGCCCTCAACAGCTAGCCCTTACTGCGGCGGAGCCGTCTGCGCCGCCTTCTGCTGCTGCAGCTTCATCAACTGGTCGTAGATCTGCTGCGGCGTCTTCACCCCATTCGGACTCTGAACATCCGTCGTACCCGACGTCGCCGGAGCAGCCGCCGTCGCATCCGTACCCGCCGCTGGAGCCGGACTCGGCACTCCCCCTGCATTCGCCGGAGCCGCCGCCGGAGGATCCGGAAACACCGGCCTTCCCAGATCGCCCCGCCCCCTTGAACTCGGCACCGTCCGCTGCGGCGGAAGATCATCCTCCCGATTGTCCCGGTCGCTTGCATACGCTGCCGGCCCCGGAGGCGTCGCCCCGCCCTTTCTCGGACTCAGCACCAGCTCAAGCGGCGCGTTCTCCGCGCTCTCCTTCAACTGCATGTTTGTCCCCATCCCCGCCAGCAGCCGCTCCAGCACCTCCTCCGGAGTACCCGGTCCGTAGCTGCCATACACCCGCTCATCCGCCACCCCGCCCGTCACCTTCATCCCCGTTACCCGCGAAACCTCCCGCAGAATCTGGTTGATGCTGGAGTTCTCCGCGGAGATCGTCAACTGCCCACCCATCCACGTCACCTGAGCCCGCTTCGCCGCATCCTGCTTCGGCGTCGCCGCCACAGCCGGAGCGCTCACCGCCGTCGCCGGAGCCGTAGGCTGTGCCGCGGGCAGCGTGGACCCTTGCCCCAGCGCCACATCGGCCATCGTGAGCATCATCCCCATCACTCCCCGAACTGAGCGCATCATCCTCATCACCACATCCTACGTCCGCAGGCGTCCAAGAGATAGACCCAACCCGCACCCGGAACGTTACGCCCATGCTCTGATTGCGCTAAACTGTCCCTCGCCACGCTTGGAGCTGGCTGTCCGCGGAAGAAGGCCCCTGATGACCCTGAGATCTCTCCCCCTAACTCTCGTCCAGACCCTTGTCCAGACCCTGGCCTGCACCGCGGCCCTTGCACTCACCTCCGCCGTATTGGCCCAGACCTGCACCACCCAATCCGTCATGTCCCCCGCAG
>CAXTRZ010000531.1:0-2002 GCA_964246715.1 uncultured Acidobacteriaceae bacterium
CCCGTCATCCTCCCCACTTCCCCGACCGAAAAGGGAGGAAAATTATAGTGCAGCATAAAGCGTCGCTTCTGCTCGCCCTCGAAGCTCTCCATCCGCTGCGCGTCGTCGGTCGTGCCCAGCGTCGCCGTCACCAGCGCCTGCGTCTCGCCGCGCGTAAACAGCGCCGATCCATGCACCCGCGGCAGAACCCCAACCTCCACCGTCACCAGGCGAATCTGGTCGAACGCACGATGATCCGGGCGAATCCGTTCGTTCAGCACCTGCTCGCGGAAGATGTTCTCGCGCAGCAGCTCATAGTACTTGCTCAACTTCTTCACGGCAGCCGAGTCACCCTCGGGAAGGTCCTTCTTCAACTCATCCTTCACCGCCTTGATCATGGCGTAGCTGTCAAACTTCTGATACTTCTGCGTATCCAGCGCATCCTTCACCCGGTCGCCTACCTTCGCGGTCAGCGCATCCAGGTACGCCTGATCCACCTCGACCGCCGGTACCGTCCGCTTCGGCTTCCCCGCCACCTTCACCAGCTCTTCAATCGCCGCGCAGATTTTCTTGATCTCCACATGCGCAAACTCAATTGCATCGACGACGTTCTCTTCCGAGCACTCCTTCGACCCCGACTCCACCATCACAATGCCGTCCGCCGTGCCCACGACCATGATGTTCAGCGTGCTCTTCTCGCGCTCCGTATACGTCGGATTCACCACAAAACCGCCGTCAATCAATCCGATGCGCACCGCGCCCACCGGTCCATGGAACGGAATGTCGGACAACGCCAGTGCACAACTCGCGCCGTTGATGCCCAGCACATCCGGATCGTTCTCCTTGTCAGCCGAGTACACAAACGCAACCACCTGCGTCTCGTTCCGGAAAGCCTCAGGAAACAGCGGACGAATCGGCCGGTCGATCTGCCGGCTGGTCAGCACCTCCTTCTCGGATGGCCGTCCCTCGCGCTTGATGAAGCCGCCCGGAATGCGTCCGCCGGCATAGGTAAACTCGCGGTACTCCACCGTCAGCGGAAAAAAGTCGATGCCCTCTTTCGGGTCGGGCGAGGCCACGGCCGTCGCCAGAATGGCGTTATCGCCGGAGGTGGTAAACGCCGCGCCGGAGGCCTGCTTGGCCATCCGTCCGGTCTCGAATTGGATCTGCTTGCCGCCGGCAAGCTCTACAGTCACGTCATGCTTCATGGGGTGCGCCCTCTTCTCTCAGGTGCTTGCGATAGTGGAACTTGGAGTTTTTCTGGCCGCGTACGTGGCTTGCTTAGCCTGCAAGACGCGCCAACGCGCAACTCAGCCGGGTGCGTTACAAATCGCGTCCGGCGAGCTGCGCTGTGTCGTTCATGGGCTTGGGGCCGAGGCTTCCAGAGATGGAAAGATGAAACGCGCAGCAGGTGCCAAAATCCATCAGCGGCGACTCCTAGCCGAGTGTGAACGATCCTCGGCGAAGTCTTCCGCGTTGATTGGACAGGCCGTGCAACATTCCATGGTCCGATTCCCTGATGTCTGCGGGTAGGGTGGAGCTACTTGCGGATTCCGAGCTTGCTGATGACCTCGCGGTAGCGGTCGGCATCAACCTTTTTCAGGTAATCGAGCAGGCGGCGGCGCTTGCTCACCAGCATCAGCAGACCCCGGCGCGAGCCGTGATCCTTCTTGTGCGTTTTAAAGTGCTCGGTCAGTTCGCCGATGCGCTCGCTCAGAATGGCAATCTGGACCTCCGGACTGCCGGTATCCGACTCGTGCGTGCGAAACTTCGCGATAATGTCTGTTTTCTTGACGGATGCCAACACAGCGTTTCTCTACTCCTGATTCTTCTATTCACCGATAAGTGTCTACGAAAGTTTAGCACCGTTTACCGCCAGCGTCGAAGCTGGGCAACCAACCATGCGCCTACTGACACACCCCCCGCCGCCTGAAATGGGCCGGCCCGCTTGCCCTTACGCCACATGCGTCCTGAGGAATCCCAGCGTCCGCCCCCATGCCAGTTGCGCTGCGGCCTCGTCATACTC